>CALXUW010000115.1 GCA_944391795.1 uncultured Clostridia bacterium | reverse complement strand
CTACAAAATGTGAAGGACATGGAACACAAAAAATATGTGTAGAATCAGGAAAATTAGCAAATGAATATTGCCCAGAAACTAAGAACAATGTTTATGGAGCAGTAGTTCCAAAAGAACAGTTAGATTTGTGGAAACCAGTTAGTGGAAACTCAAAAACTTCAGGAACAAAAATTACAGAAATTTGTGATATTCATAAAAAACCAGAAGAACCTAAAGAACCAGAAGAAAAACCAAAAGAAAATACATCAAACACAAATAATAACGCAAATATTGGTAATACAAACAACACAAATTCTAATACTAACACAAATAATTCTAATACCAATACAAACACTAATACCAATACAAATACTAATACTTAAGTAAATTAATTAAATTGGAAACATTAAAAACTATGTTTCCAATTTAATTAAAATCTTAAAGAAAGGGGAAAATGTAATAAATTTTTTTATTACATAATAAAAAATATGGATATATATTTTTATAATACTTTAACAAGAAAAAAAGAAATTTTCAAACCAATAGATAAAAATGAGGTGAGAATATACTCATGTGGTCCAACAGTATACAAAGATGCAACAATAGGAAATATGAGAACAAATATATTTCAAGATGTCTTAAGAAAAGTGTTAAGATATAATGGTTATAAAATAAAGCACGCAATGAACATAACAGATGTAGGCCACCTGGTTTCAGATGCAGATGAAGGAGAAGATAAGATTATAAAATCTGCAAAAGAAGAACATAAAACCCCTTACCAAATAGCAGATCATTACACAAAGCTATTTTTTGAAGATTTAAAACTTTTAAATTTAGAAACTCCAGAAATTATTTGCAAAGCAACTAATCACATAAACGAGATGATAGAATATGTAAAAAAATTAGTAGAAAATGGATATGCATATGAAACATCAACAGCTATATATTTTGATATATCTAAGCTTGACAAATATCCTATACTTTCTAATTTAAATTTAGAGAACCAAAAGGCAGGAGCAAGAGTAGAAATAGACAAAGAAAAAAGAAATCCCTATGATTTTGCTCTTTGGATAAAAGCACCAAAAGATCACCTAATGAAATGGGATAGTCCATGGGGACCAAGTTACCCTGGTTGGCATATCGAATGTTCTGCAATGGGACAAAAATACTTAGGAGAACAGTTTGATATCCACACACGGTCGGAATAGATTTAATTCCAACACATCATGAAAACGAAATTGCACAAAGCAAAGGAGCATGTGGCAAAATTCCAGCGAATTTCTGGTTACATGGAGAATATTTATTAATAGATGGTGGAAAAATGTCAAAAAGTCTAGGAAATGTATACTTAATAAAGGATATTGTAGAAAAAGGATATGACCCATTAGTATACAAATTATTTTCTTACTCATGCCATTATAGAAATAAACTAAACTTTACATGGGATGCAATAGGTGCAAGTTCAAAGTCATTAGAAAGATTAAAAAATGGATATAAAATTAATAAAGAAGGAAAAGATGAAATAGATGAAACAACACTAAAACAATATGAAGAAAGATTTCACAAAGCAATTAATGACGATTTAAATATGCCACTAGCAATGGGCGTTGTTTGGGAGGTAATAAGAAATGAAAAAAAATCTCCTAAATTTGCAAATTTATTATTAAAATTTGATACAATATTAGGGCTAAATATTAACCAAGAAAAAGAAAAATCAACTGATGAAATTCCACAAAATATAATTAAGTTAATAGAAGAAAGAAAAAAGGCAAGAGAAATTAAAGACTATAAAGAAGCAGATAGATTAAGAGAAGAAATAAAACAAAATGGTTATGAAATAAAAGATACAAAAGATGGGTTAGAAATAATAAAAATATAAAAACTTTTTAATTTAAATAAAAAATTACAAAAGTAAAAAAGGAGGAATTAAAATGGCAATTTTATTACCAGGAGGAGCAGGTTACATAGGAAGTCACACAGCAGTAGAATTATTAAATAAAGGCGTAGAAATAGTAATAATAGATAATTTTTCAAATAGCAAACCAAAAGTTCTAGAAGCAATAAAGAAAATAACTAAAAAAGATTTTAAATTTTACGAAATGGACTATGGAAACAAAGAAAAATTAGAAAAAGTATTTGAAGAAAACAAAATAGATTCAGTAATAAATTTCGCAGGTTTCAAAGCAGTTGGTGAATCTGTAAAAAAACCAATAGAATATTACAAAAACAACATATCAGGATGTTTAGTTTTATTAGAAACTATGAAAAAATACAATGTAAAAAAATTCATATTTAGTTCATCTGCGACAGTATATGGAGAACCACAAAAAATACCAATAACAGAAGAATGCAAAACAGGTGGAACCACAAATCCATATGGTACTACAAAACTATATATAGAGCAAATATTAAAAGATATATACAAATCAGATGAAAGTTGGGATATATGTATTTTAAGATATTTTAATCCAGTAGGAGCACATGAAAGCGGATTAATAGGAGAAGAACCACAAGGAATTCCAAATAATTTAATGCCATATATTGTAAGAGTTGCAAGTGGAGAGCTAAAAGAGCTATCAGTATTTGGAAATGACTATCCAACACATGATGGAACAGGAGTAAGAGATTATATACATGTAGTAGATTTAGCTAAAGGACATATAAAAGCACTAGAAAAAATTATAAAAGAGCAAAAAGGACTTTTTATCTATAATTTAGGAACAGGAACAGGATATAGTGTATTAGATATGGTAAAAGCATTTGAAAAAACAACAAACAAGAAAATACCATATAAAATAGTAGGAAGAAGGCAAGGCGATATAGCTATATGCTATGCAGATCCAAAAAAAGCAAAAGAAGAACTAGGATGGGTAGCCACTAAAACACTAGAAGACATGTGCTTGGATTCGTGGAATTATTTAGAAAAATGTCCAATTGGGGACGTTTCCTAATTGGACATTTTGTCCAATTTGGGACACATCTTCATCTTAGAAAATCATGAACTAAAAATTGCTTGAATAAAAAGAAGGGAGATATAATTTATATATAAATTATAAAAAAGAAAAATGATAAATTTTAAAAAAGAAATATCAAAACAAATTTCAAATACAATAAAAATAGATGAAAATCAATTAGAAAACTACATAGAAATACCAAAAGATGCAAATAATGGAGATTATGCTTTTCCATGTTTTAAGCTAGCAAAAGAACTAAAAAAATCTCCACAATTAATAGCAGATGAAATAAAACAAAAAATAGAATTAGATGAACAGATTATAGAAAAAGTAGAAGTAATAGGAGGGTATTTAAATTTTTACATAAATAAATCAAAACTAATAGAAGAAGTACTAAAAGAAATAAACGAAAAAAAAGAAGAATATGGCTCTTCAAAAGAAGGAAATGGGAAAAACATAATAGTAGAATACTCATCACCAAACATTGCAAAAGAATTCCACATAGGACATCTAAGAACAACACTAATTGGAGCAGCTCTATATAGCACATATAAATATCTAGGATATAACACAATAGGAATAAATCATTTAGGAGACTATGGAACCCAATTTGGAAAGATGATAGAAGGATACAAAAGATGGGGAAGTGAATACAATCTAGAAGAAAACCCAATAGAAAATTTAACTAAATTATATATAAGAATAAATAATCTATGTAAAGAAGATGAAAAAGTATTAGAACTATGTAGAGAAAATTTCAAAAAGCTAGAAGAAAAAGACCCATATTGTGTAGAAATATGGAATAAATTTAAAACTCTAAGTTTAAAAGAGTTTAACAAAACATATGAACTATTAGGAGTAAAATTCGATTCTCAAAATGGAGAAGCTTTTTATGCTGATAAAACAAAAGAAGTAATAGATTTACTAAAAAAAAGCGGAAAATTAGAAGAATCACAAGGAGCTGAAATAGTAGATTTAAGTGAAAAAGGAATGCCACCATGTATTATTACTAAATCAAATGGTTCTTCAATATATGCAACAAGAGATTTAGCAGCAATCCTATATAGAGCAAGAACATATGATTTTGATAAATGTATATATGTAGTTGCATATGAACAAAATTTACACTTTAAACAAATATTTGAAGTTGCAAAATATCTAGGACTAGATAAAAAATATACTGATGGTTTAATCCATGTACCATTTGGAATGGTTAGATTATCAACAGGAAGAATGTCAACAAGAGAAGGAAACGTAGTAAAAGTAAATGATTTATTAAATGAAGCAATAGACAGAGTAAAAAACATCATAGAAGAAAAAAATCCTAATATGGAAGAAAAAGAAGAAAACGCAAAAAAAATTGGTATAGGAGCAGTAATTTTTAACAGTTTAAGTACAACACTAATAAAAGACCAAATATTTGATTGGGACACAATACTAAATTTCCAAGGAGAAACAGGACCATACATACAATATATTTATGTTAGAACAAAAAGTGTAATAGAAAAAGCAGGTTATATACCAGATTTAGAAAATATAGATTATGCGTTATTAGAAGATAAAGAAAGTTATAATGTCTTAAAAACAATATACAATTTTAACAATATATTAAAACAGGTAATAGAAAAAAACGAAACATCATTTCTAGCAAGATATTTAATAGAATTAGCTCAGAATTATAGTAACTTTTACAATGAAAACAAAATAATATGTGATGATAAAAAAATACAAGATGCAAGAGTTTATCTAAGTTACTGTGTAGGAAATGTATTAAAAATAGGAGCTAAATTATTAGGAATAAACATGCCAAATAAAATGTAAAAACAAACTAACAGGTAAAAATGACAAGAAAAGCAAGAAATTAAGAGAATTACTATAAAAAATAGCTTAAATTTAAGATTGAAAAGCATAGATAAATATGTTAATATAAGAACATAATTTATCTATGTTTTTTATATAGATAAACTTTAAATTCTTTTTTAGTTTTAAATCATGTATTTTTAAATCTTAGTTTTATTTATAATCATTAAAAAGTTTGAAATAAATAAAAAAATAAATAATCTAACGAAAAGAAAGGAGGGCACAAAAATAGAAGAAATTTTAAAAAGAATAGAAAAAGAATTAGGGTTTGTAAAAGACAAAGTTCAAGTAATAGATAAAAATCAAACTGAAATGAAAAGAGAACTAACAGAAGTAAAACAAACACAAACCGAGATGCAAAAAGAATTAACAGAAGTAAAGCAAACACAAACCAAGATGCAAAAAGAACTAACAGAAGTAAAACAAACACAAACTAAGATGCAAAAAGAACAAGCAGAAATGAAGCAAACACAAATTAAAATGCAAAAAGAATTAACAGAAGTAAAACAAACACAAACCGAAATGCAAGAAGAACAAGCAGGAATGAAACAAATACAAAATGAAATACTAAAAAGATTAGATATAATATCAAATGTAAATATGGCACAAATACTAAATGAACAAACTAAAACAAGAATAGAAATTAACAAAAAATTAGATGACTTTATTAAAATAAACGAAGTAGAACATAAAAAATTTGAATATGAAATAGCCAAATTAAAAATGTAAAAATAAAGGCAGATCAAAATAAAAAACATATATAAATTATAAATAAAAAACATTATATACTATTAATTAGCTAAATTAGATAATACATAATGTTTTCTTTTTATAAAAAATTTGAAATAATACTTGTAAAAAAAAAATCATAATAGTATAATAAAAAAGTAAATTCAAAAAGAAAAAAGAAAGGAGAAATGATATATAAATATATCATTATATAAAAAATGAAAGAAAAAGGAACAAAAAAAAGAAAAGGATTGAAAATATTTGGGATAATAGTATTAATTTTAATAATCATATTAGCTTTAATTGTAGGCTCAATATTTTGGTATATAAATTCAAAATTAGATAAACTACAACAAGTGGAAATAAATGAAGAAGATTTAAATGTTTCAGTACAAGCCGAAGAGAATTTATCAAATTTTAGAAATATTGCAATATTCGGAATAGATAGTAGAGAAGATACATATAGCAAAGGAAACAGAAGTGACTGTATAATTATTGCAAGCATAAACAATCAAACTAAAGAAGTAAAACTAGTATCAGTATATAGAGATACATATGTAAATATAGAAGGACATGGCCTAGATAAAATAACACATGCATACTCATATGGAGAAGCACCACTTGCAATAAAAACATTAAATGAAAATTTAGACTTAAATATAAAAGAATTTGTAGCAGTAAATTTTGATGCCGTACAAGAAATAATAGATAATATTGGTGGAATAAGTATGCAAATAAATAAAGAAGAAGTAAAGCATATTCCTGGAATAACAAAAGCAGGGACATATAACCTAACTGGTGAACAAGCCTTAGCGTACGCAAGAATTAGATATGCAACAGGAGGAGACTATAAAAGAACAGAAAGAATGAGAGATGTTTTAACAGCTGTAGTCGAAAAAGTAAAAACATTAGATGTAAGTGGTCTAAACAAATTAGTAGACACAGTATTACCAAGATTATATACAAATATATCAGCAAGTGACATATTTAGTTTATTCCCAAGTGCAGCAGAATTTAAAATAACTCAAAGTATAGGGTGGCCATATGAAACAAGAGGAAAAACAATAGATAGATGGTATGGAATACCAGTTACTCTAGAAAGCAATGTGACTAAATTACACCAAGAGATATTTGAAGAAAGTGACTATATTCCTTCAGATAGAGTAAAAGAAATAAGTAATAATATAGTAGAAAAAACTGGATATGATAAATAAATATATGATTAGATAAATTCTAATCATATATTTATTGAAAGGACAAAACTTGAAAAAGAATATATATAGAATAATAATATCAATTCTTTTAATTTGGACATTTTTTATAATATTTGGATTTTCTAACCAAAATGGAAAAGAATCAAGTGGAATAAGCAAGAAAATAACGCAAATAATTACAACTAATATAAAATACATCCAAAATTTAGAAGAAAATCAAAAAAATGAAATAACAAATAGAATAGAAAAAATAATAAGAAAATTAGCACATTTTTCCATATACACACTAGTTGGATTATTATTAATGTTATTAGTAAATACTTATAATTTGAAATTAACAAATAAAATTGCAATAACATCTATCACTGGAATAATTTATGCAATATCAGATGAAATTCACCAAAGTTTTATTCCAGGAAGAAGTCCTCAGGTAACTGATGTATTACTAGACACGATGGGAGTTATTTTAGGAATATTATGGGTAATTTTAGTAATAAAAATAAAAGAAAAAAATGTTGAAACATGTCAAAAAAAGTCATGAAAAAATACTTGATATAAAAAAATTTTTATAGTAGAATAAAAAAGTAAATTTCAAAAGAATAAAGGGGAAAAAATGAAACAGTTAAAAAAGAACAGAAACGTTATTTTAAGAATCTTAGATATTTTTGTCATAGGAGCTAGCTACTATATAGCAGAGATTATAGTTGATAATAAATTTTATATGACAGATGAACTAAACAAAACTATGATGACAACTATAATAATAGCTATAATTATATATATAGGAACACTCCACTTTTTTAAGACATACAAAAACATTACCAGATATGAAAACGGAAATGACTACATGGTATATGTTTTAGCATGTTTAATATCTTATATCATAATCACATTAATTGGGATATTTTTTGATATTAATATAGCAGACCAAAGAGTTAATATGGTAGCAGCATTAATAATTGTTACAACAATAATAGGTTACAGAGTAACTTTAAGATTAATACTTACAGAATGGCCATATCAAAGTAATCAAAATCAAAAGCAGAACCAGGACAAAAAGAATGTACTAATAATAGGAGCACGGAGAAGCTGCAAAGATATTAATTAGAACATTAAGAACTTCAATGAAAGACAGATATAATATTGTAGGATTAATTGATGATAATATAAATAAAGTAAATTATGCAATTTCTGGAAATAAAATATTAGGAACAAGAAATGATATACCAAAAATATGCAAGGAAAATAATATAGAACTAATATTATTTACAATTGCAAACATATCAAATAAAGACAGAAAAGAAATACTAAAAATTTGCCAAGAGACTAATGCAAAAGTAAGAATACTTCCAGGAACAGATGAATTAATAAAAAATAAAAACCTAATGGACAGTTTTAGAGACGTAGAAATAGAAGACTTATTAGGAAGAGACACGATAAAATTAGATAATAGAAATATAAAAGAATTAATTGAAAATAAAACTATACTAGTAACAGGTGGAGGAGGCTCAATAGGATCTGAGCTTTGTAGACAAATTGTAACATATAATCCAAAAAGATTAGTAATAGTTGACATTTATGAAAATAATTTATATGATATAGAACAAGAGCTAAAAGCAAACTATAAAGATATAGAAATATGTGCAATAGTTGCAAGTGTAAGAGACAAAAAAAGGCTAGAAGAAGTATTTAAAACATATAAACCATACTTAGTATTCCACGCAGCAGCACATAAACACGTACCACTAATGGAAGTAAGCCCATTAGAAGCAATAAAAAATAACGTATTTGGAACATATAACACTGTAAATTTAGCTGACAAATACGGAGTAAAAAAATTCATCCTGATTTCAACAGACAAAGCAGTAAACCCAACAAATATAATGGGAGCAACAAAAAGATTATGTGAAATGATAATACAAGCAAAAAATAAAGAAAGCAAAACAGAATACGCAGCAGTAAGATTTGGAAATGTTTTAGGAAGCAATGGTTCAGTAGTACCACTATTTAAAAAACAAATAGCAAAAGGCGGCCCTGTTACAGTAACTGATAAAGAAATAACAAGATTCTTTATGACAATACCAGAAGCAGTATCTTTGGTGTTACAGGCAATGACCTTTGCAAAAGGTGGAGAAATATTTGTTTTAGATATGGGAGAGCCTGTTAAGATATATGATATGGCAGTAAACTTGATTAAATTATCAGGGCTAGAGCCAGATGTTGATATAAAAATTGAGATAACTGGTTTAAGGCCAGGAGAAAAGTTATATGAAGAATTGTTAATGGCAGAAGAAGGATTAGAGAAAACTAAACATGATAAAATATTTATAGCAGAGCCTTTGGATGTTGATATGGATAAAATTAGGAATAAGCTTGATAAATTGCAATATTTGTTAGATAATGAGAGTAATGAAGACAAAAAGAAAATAAAAGAAACATTCAAAGAAATTGTTCCAACATATAAAGGAGCGATTTAATTATGAAAGAAGGTAAAACAATATGGATGTTATAAAATTTTCACCACCAGATATAACACAAAAAGAAATTGAAGAAGTAATAGATACATTAAAATCAGGGTGGATAACAACAGGTCCCAAAACAAAAAAATTTGAAAAGATGATTGCAAATTATTGTGGAACTAAAAAAGCAGTCTGTCTTAATTCAGCAACAGCGGGATTAGAGTTAATTTTAAGAATGCTAGGAATAGGAAAAAATGATGAAGTAATAGTACCCGCATATACATATACAGCTTCTGCTAGTATAATAGAACATGTAGGAGCAAAAATTGTGTTTGCAGATTGTGCTAAAGATTCTTTTGAAATGGATTATACAAAAATAAAATCCAAAATAAATAAGAACACAAAAGCAATAATTGCAGTTGATATAGCAGGAATTATAGCAAACTACAACGAACTATTTAATATTGCTAACGAAGTAAAAGAAAAGTTTTCACCTAATAATGAAATGCAAAAAGCAATAGGAAGAATTGCTGTCATAGCAGATGCAGCACATTCCTTTGGAGCAGAGACAAGACGGAATAAAAAGTGGAAACATAGCAGATTTTACGAGTTTTTCTTTCCATGCAGTGAAAAATTTAACAACTGCTGAAGGAGGAGCTGTTACTTGGAAAACAATAAATGGTATAAATGATGATGATATATATAATAAATTTATGTTATGGTCTTTACATGGACAAAGTAAAGATGCTTTAGCAAAAACACAAATAGGAAACTGGGAATATGATATTAAAATACCTGGATATAAATATAATATGACAGACATTATGGCATCTATAGGTATTGCGCAGCTTGGCAGATATGAAGAAATATTAAAAAGAAGAAAAGAAATAATACAAATGTATAATGAAGGATTGAAAAAAAGCAATGTTCAAGTATTAAAACATTATACTGAAAATTCAAAATCAAGTGGACATTTGTACTTAGTTAGATTAATAGGAAAAGACGAAAAATATAGAAACGAATTAGTAAAAAAACTTGCCATAGCAGGGATTCCAACTAATGTTCATTATAAACCTCTTCCAATGATGACAGCCTACAAGAATCTAGGATTTGATATTAAAGATTTTCCTAATAGTTATAAAATATATGAAAATGAGATTACATTGCCATTACATACTTTACTAACAAATGAGCAAGTTGAATATATTATAAAAAACTTTATTAATTTTGAAAAAGAATAGGAGAAATACAAATGGAAGAAATAAGGATTATTCCCTTTAAAGAAGAACATATTGCCAAAAAAGTAGAGTGGTATAATGATGAAGAAATTAGCAAATACTTACATTATAAAGATAAGTTCACAATAGAAGGAACAAAAAAATGGTTAGAAAGAATAAAGCAAGATGATACGAGATTAGAAAATGTTATACAAATATTAGAAAATGGCGAATACATAAATATTGGAATTATAGGACTATTTAATATAGATAGAGAAAATAAAAAAGCAGGCTTTTATATAACTATTGGAGAAAAACAATATCAAGGAAAAGGATATGCAAAAAAAGCAACAAAACTATTCATAGAAAATAGTTTTAAAAATCTAGAGTTAGAGAAAATATACTTATATACAGATTTTGAAAATGAAAAAGCAATAAAACTATACGAAAAATGTGGCTTTCAACTAGAAGGAAAATTAAAAAAAGAACTATTTTACAAAAATAGATTTATAAACAGATATTACTATGCAATTTTTAGAGAAGATGTACTGGGGGAAAAAGAGTGGAAATAGGAAGTATATATGATATAGATATTAAAGATTTATTTAAAGAAAGAAAAAAAGAAGTGTTATTTCCTTTTGAAAAAAAAGCAAAATATAAAAACAAGAAATTTTTTAACACTGGAAGAAGTGCTATAGAATATTTATTAAAATACCAATTAGATTTTAAACCAAATGATATTATTCTAGTTCCAAACTTTACATGTTCATCTATAATAGAAGCGATTGAAAGAGCAAAAATAAAATATATTTATTACAATATTAGTAGTTCTTTTAATATTGATATGAAAGATTTGAAAAATAAGTTATGTGACAATGTAAAAGCTATATTTTTTATAAACTATTTTGGATCTACACAAAGTAAAGAAATAATAGAAGAATTAGTAAAATTAAAAGAGAAATATATAATAATAGAAGACAATACACAAGCTCTATTTACTAGTGATGAAAACAAAATAGGAATTGGAGATTATATTGTTGCAAGCATCAGAAAATGGTTACCAATACCTGATGGGGCAATTTTGTGTAGTGAACATACTATAAAAGATGAATCCATTGATAATGGCTATAATGAATATATGGTTAAATATATTTTAGCACAGCTGATGAAAAATGAATATTTAAAATACGGAAAGCAAAATAAAGAAAAATATTTAGAGTTAGTAAAACAATCAATTGATTCTTTATTTTCAGATTATACAATAAGAAAAATGACAGATATTTCACTTAAATTAATGGAAAATCAAAATTTTGAAGATATAGCCAAAAAAAGAAAAGAAAATTATAAATTTTTGTACGAAAATTTAGAAGAAATCGAACCAATAGAAATACCTTTTAAACCAAATATAAAAATTGTACCATTTGGATTTGTAATTTTAACAAAATATAGAGACGAGTTAAATAAATATTGTATAGAAAATGATGTGTATTGTAATATTCATTGGAAAGGTTGTGCAAATGAACTTTCAGACAGAATTATAACTATACCTTGTGATCAAAGATATACTAAAAAAGACATGGAATATATAGCTGATTTGTTAAAAAGCTTTTTCAGGAGGAAAAAATGAAGAAAATTATGATAATAGGAGCTGGATTATTACAATCTTATGTAATAAAACGAGCTAAAGAACTAGGATATGCAACTGTTGTAGTTGATAAAGATCCTGAAGCAATTGGATTTAAATATGCAGATTATGCAAAAAACATAGATATCATAGATAAACAAAGTTGTTTAGAGTTTGCAAGAGAAATGCAAATAGATGGAGTATTAACTGCTGCAACAGATTATGGAGTGCTAACAACAAGCTATATAGCAAGAGAATTAAATTTAAATGGACTTAAAATTGATACAGCTAAATTAATAAAAAATAAATTTGAAGTAAGAAAAAAACTATCACAAGATAAAAACAATACAAATCAATATTTTTTTATTACAAGTTTAGATGATATAGAAGGCATAAAAGATATAATAAAATACCCTTTAATAGTAAAACCTTGTGATGGTTCTGGTAGCAAGGGAGTAAGTAAAGTTACAAATATAGAAGAATTGAAAAAGGCATGTAAAAATGCTATTAAAAATTCTTTAAGTAAAAAGATTTTATTAGAAACTTTTGTTACAGGAAAAGAATATGGTGTAGAATCTTTTGTATATAAAGACAAAATATATATATTAGGAATTATGGAAAAAATTATGACGAAAGAACCTAACTATGCTGAATTAGGACATACTATTTCTTACAACTTGAATGATGATTTAAGGAAAAAAATCGAAACAACTGTAAAAAATGCAATAAAAACACTTAATATAGATTTTGGATCAGTTAATATGGATATTATAGTAACTAATCAAAATGATGTATGTATAATTGATATAGGAGCAAGAATGGGAGGGAATTTAATCGGTTCACATATTATTCCAATGGCTACAGGTATAGATTATATGGGAAATATTATAAAAGCGTCATTAGGAGAAAATGTTGATTTTGAAAACAAATATAAACATATAATCTCAACTAGATTGATGGATTTTGTGCCAGGTAAAGTAAAAACCTTACCTGATTTATCTACATATTATAAAGATCAAGATGTTAAATACATTGTTTGCAAATTAAAAATAGGAGACAAAATTAATACATATAAAAATAACTTAGATGGTTGTGGATATGTTGTAGTTAGTAACAATGATGTAGAAACAGCTAAGAAAAAAGCATTAAAAATAAAAGAAGATATTGACAATAAAATAGAAAGAATAAAGGAAAGAGAAGAAGCATAATGTATAGAAATTTTGTAAAAAGAATGATAGATTTAATTGTAAGTATAATTATTTTTCCCTTTTTTTTAATATTATATATAATAATTGGAATTATGATAAAAATAGAAGATAGAGGAAATATTTTATATAAAGCAAATAGAATAGGTAAAGACGGAAAAATTTTTAAAATGTACAAATTTAGATCAATGAAAATGAATTCTCCCAATATTTTGAATAAGGATGGAAGTACATATAACTCAAAAAACGATCCAAGAGTAACGAAAATAGGAAAATTCATAAGAGAAACAAGTATTGATGAAATTCCTCAAATTATTAATGTCATAAAAGGGGATATGAGTCTTATAGGGCCAAGAGCTAGTCTAGAAGAAACATTAAACACATATCAAGAAGATGAAAAAGATAAAATGAAGGTTAGACCAGGAATTACAGGTTATACACAAGCTTATTTTAGAAATTCATTAAGTGTAAGAGATAAAAGACTAAAAGATGCTTGGTATGCTAATCATGTCAGTTTTAAATTAGATATAAAGATTTTTTTTAAAACTATAATAACCATTTTTAAAAAAGAAAATATTTATACAAATGATGGAAATAATAAAAGTTAAAAGATATGGAGAGAAAAAATGCGATTATTGTATTTACCAGCTTATTACGAACCAGAAAAATTTTCGGGATTTTATTTAAATAAAAACATAATAGAAGCATATTTGCAAGAAAATCAGAATAATCAAGTAATAATTTATACGCCAACTCCAACCAGAGGTATAGATAAAGAAACAAGAAAAAGATACAAAAAGAAGAAAAAAGAAGAACTTTATAATGGAAGATTAAAAATATATAGATACACATTACCTGTGGAAAAAAACAATTCGATTCAAAGAGCTCTAAGATACATTCTTCAAGGAATTATCCAAATAATAAAAACAATTAGATTAAAGGATATTGATGTGTTAATGATGAGTAGTACACCACCGACTAATGGTATTGTTGGAAGTATAATAAAAAAAATAAAGAAAATTCCTTTTGTATATAATTTACAAGATATTTTTCCCGATTCATTATTAAGCACAAAGATAATAAAAAAGAAAGCACTTATTTATAAAATTGGAAAGAAGATGGAAATAATAACATATAAAAATGCAGATATAATAAATGTTCCATCACTCGATTTTAAAGAAAATTTAAAAGAAAAAGGAGTTATGTTAAATAAAATAAATGTGATTTATAATTGGGTAGATGAAGAAGTCGTAAAACCAATAGATAAAAAGAAAAATACAATTTTTGAAGAGCTGAATTTGGATAGACAAAAATTTAATATAGTATATGCAGGAAATATTGGAAAAGCACAAAATATAGAATTGATTTTAGATGTTGCTAAAGAATTAAAAGATAAATCAGACATTCAATTTATTATTTTAGGCAATGGGACAGAAAAAGAAAAGATTTATCAAATTGCAAATGATGAAAAGTTAGATAATGTCAAAATATTTCCACTCCAGCCATTTGAGAAAACATCAAATGTTTATAGTATGTCAGACATTTCAATTGTAATATGTAAAAAGGGATTTGGACATATTTCTATTCCAAGCAAAACATGGAACATTATGGCAACAAGAACGCCAATAGTTGCTAGTTTTGACCAAGGTACAAGATTACAAAAAATAATTGAAGAAAACAAAATAGGAATATTTGCAAAAGCAGATGATAAAGAAGAATTAAAAACAGCTATCATGAAATTTTATGAAGATAGAAATTTAATAAAAGAATATGGATACAATGCAATGAAATTTGTTGAATCCAATTTAACTAAAGATGTAGGTACTAAAAAGTATATAGAATCAATAAAAAAATTAGAAAATAAAAAAGAAAGGAAGTAATAAATATGTTTAAAAACAAAACTTTATTAATAACAGGAGGTACAGGATCTTTTGGACATGCTGTACTTAACAGATTTTTAAATACAGATATAGGAGAAATTAGAATTTTTTCAAGAGATGAAAAAAAGCAAGATGATATGAGAAAGGAATATCATAATGATAAGATTAAATTTTATATAGGTGATGTAAGAGATTTAGCCAGTGTAAAAAATGCAATGCATGGAGTTGACTATATTTTTCATGCAGCAGCTTTAAAACAAGTACCAAGTTGTGAATTTTTTCCATTAGAAGCAGTAAAGACTAATGTTTTGGGAACAGATAATGTTTTGACAGCTGCCATTGAAGAGGGGGTAAAAAAAGTAATTTGTCTTTCAACAGATAAAGCTGCATATCCAGTAAATGCAATGGGAACTTCTAAAGCTATGATGGAAAAAGTTGTAGTAGCTAAAGCAAGAACTGTAAGTCCAGAAAAAACAACTATATGTGCAACAAGATATGGAAATGTTATGTGTTCTAGAGGTTCTGTAATACCATTATTTATTGAACAAATAAAAGCTGGAAAACCACTAACGATAACTGAACCAAAAATGACTAGATTTATTATGAGTTTAGAAGAGGCGGTAGAACTAGTAGTTTTTGCATTCAATAATGCAGAATCAGGAGATATTATGGTGCAAAAAGCTCCTGCATGTACAATTGAGGTATTAGCTCAAGCAGTAAAAGAATTATTTGGAGCAGAAAACGAAGAAACAAAAATTATTGGAATTCGCCATGGAGAGAAAATGTATGAAACATTACTTACTAACGAAGAATGTGCACATGCAATAGATATGGGAAATTTTTATAGAGTACCATGTGATAAAAGAGACTTAAATTATGATAAATATTTTGTAAATGGAAACGAAGAAAGAACTAAGTTATCAGAATTTAATTCTAACAATACACAAATTTTAAATATAGAACAAGTAAAAGAAAAATTATTACAATTAGATTACATTAAAGAAGAATTAAAAAAATTTAAAAATAGATAGGAGAAAAAAATATGAAAATCTTAGTAACTGGTGCAAAAGGATTTGTAGGAAAAAATTTAATAGCAGAATTAAAGAATAGAGGATATAATAATATTTTTGAATGTGACATAGATACTACTGATGAAGAATTAAATAAATATACTGAAGAATGTGAGTTTATATTTCATTTAGCAGGAGTTAATAGACCTGAAAAAGAAGAAGATTTTATGAAAGGAAATTTCGGTTTTACATCTGTTTTATTAGAAAAGTTAAAGAAAAAAAATAATAAAAGCCCAATATTAATAACTTCATCTATTCAAGCAAAATTAGATAATCCTTATGGAAAATCAAAAAAAGCAGGAGAAGAGCTAATGTTTTCATATTCTAAAGAAAATAGTGTAAAAGTATATGTGTACAGACTTACAAATTTATTTGGAAAATGGAGCAAGCCAAATTACAATAGTGTTATAGCAACATTTTGTAACAATATAGCAAACAATTTACCAATAAAAATAAATGATCCAGAAGTAACTTTGAATTTAGCATATATAGATGATGTTGTAAACGAATTTATAAATGCAATGAATGATAAGCCTAGTGTTGAAGATAATTATTGTTATATACCAATAACTCATACTGTAAAACTGGGCAAAATAGCTGAATTAATAATGAGTTTTAAAGAATCACGCAAAAGTTTACAAATCCCAAATATGAAGGACGAATTTGAAAAAAAATTATATAGTACATATTTAAGTTATCTACCAGAAAATGACTTTAGTTATCCAGTAAAAATGAATGTTGATAATAGAGGATCTTTTACAGAATTATTTAAGTCTCAAGAAAGAGGACAAGTTTCTGTAAACATTTCAAAGCCAGGAATAGTAAAAGGAAATCATTGGCATCATACAAAAAATGAAAAATTTGTTGTAGTATCAGGAACAGGAGTAATAAGATTTAGAAAAATAGATTCTAACAAAATAATAGAATATAAAGTTAGTGGCGAAAAAATAGAAATTGTAGATATACCATGTGGGTATACTCACAATATTGAAAATATAGGTGATACAGATATGGTAACAATTATGTGGGCAAACGAAATTTTTAACCCTGAAAAACCAGATACATATTTTATGGAGGTATAATAAATGAAGAAATTAAAATTAATGACCATAATAGGAACAAGGCCAGAAATAATAAGACTTTCAGCAGTTATAAAATGTGCTGATAAATATTTTGATCATATATTAGTGCATACAGGACAAAATTGGGATTATACATTAAACCAAGTTTTCTTTGAAGACTTAGGATTAAGAGAGCCAAATTATTATTTAGAAAGTGTAGGAAAAGACTTGGGAGAGACAATGGGAAATATTATTTCCAAATCCTATGAGATAATGCAAAAAGAAAATCCAGATGCTGTACTTATTTTAGGAGATACAAACTCAGCTCTATCTGCAATTTCAGCAAAAAGATTAAAAATACCAATCTTTCATATGGAAGCAGGTAATAGATGTTGGGATTGGAATGTATCTGAAATGATAAATAGAAAAATTGTTGATCATATATCTGATGTGAACTTACCATATACAGAACATTCAAGAAGATATCTATTATCAGAAGGTATAGATGGAAAAACTATATTCGTAACTGGATCACCGATGAGAGAAGTATTAAGAGATCATATTGAAGAAATAGAGAAAAGTGATGTATTGGAAAGATTAAACTTAGAAAAAAATAAGTACATAATAGTTTCTGCACATAGAGAAGAAAACATAGATAATGAAGAAAATTTCATGTCATTAATGAATGCAATAAATGATATTGCTGAAACATATCAAATGCCAATAATCTATTCAACTCATCCAAGAAGCAAAAAATTTATAGAAAAGAGGAACTTTAAGTTTCATCCATTAGTTCAAAACTTAAAGCCATTTGGATTCATGGATTACAACAAATTACAAAAAAATGCTTATTGTGTATTATCAGATAGTGGTACATTATCTGAAGAAAGTGCGATGCTTGGATTTGCTGGTGTTTTAATAAGAACATCAACAGAAAGACCAGAAGTATTGGATAAAGGTACAGTTGTGATAGGGGGAATTACTAATACAACTGTCGAACAAGCTTTAGAACTAGCTGTATCTATGAGAGATAATAAAGAAGAAGTAGTCATGGCTGAAGATTATGCAGATACTAATGTTTCAGTAAAAGTAGTTAAAATTATTCAAAGTTATACAGATATAGTAAATAGAACAATTTGGAGGAAATAAAAACATGCAAGAATATCCAAAAGTACTAGTAATAGCTCATAATTCTTTTTCAGATAATCAAAGCAATGGAAAAACACTATCAGCCTTTTTTAACGGATGGCCAAAAGAAAAAATAGCACAATTGTATTTAACATATGATAAGCCAGATATTACCGTATGCAATAAATTCTATAGAATAACTGATTTTGATGTATTGAAGCAATTTTTTACTAAAAAAGATACTTCAAAAGAAATAAATGAAATAGATGCAATAAATGATAATGATAAACAAAGTGTACATAGAAGCAAATGGTATATGTTTGTGAGAAATTTGTTCTTTAAAAGAATACCATTAATGTATTGTATTAGAAATATGTTTTGGAATTTAGTAAAACCTTGGAATAATGAAAAAGTAAAAAAATGGATCAAATCCTTTAATCCAGATATTATATTTTTTCAATCAAGTAATGTATATGCCATATTCGATATGGTAGAATCAATTATGAATATGACACATGCTAAATTATATATGGAAACAACAGATGATTATGTAACAACGCATTTTTCCTTAGACCCATTTTATTGGATCAATATTACTAAGATGATTGATAGATATAGAAAAGCAATAAATAATTCAGAGACCATATTTGCTATAGGTGATTTAATGGCGAAAGAATATAAAGAAAAATTTGGCGGTAATTATCAAGTAGCCATGAACAGTGTGGAATTAAAAAATGAAATAATCCCATATGACGAAGTAAAAAATTCTAGTATATTATTAACATATGCTGGCAATTTAGGTTTAAATAGATGGAGAGTTTTAAGTAAGATAGGAAAAGCTTTAAGCAAGTTAAAAAAAGATGAAAACATAAATGCAAAATTGGAAATATATTCAATACATACTCCAAGTAAAAAAATAATAAAAAAATTAACAAATGATGTAATGAGCTTTAAAGGTAGTTTAAATACAGAAGAACTAGTAAAAAAAAGAAATCAGTCAGATATACTAGTACATGTTGAATCCTTTGATAAAAAAAATAAATATATTACAAGATTGTCAGTCTCCACAAAAATACCGGAATACTTATTATCTCAAAGATGTATATTAGCAGTTGGACCAAAAGATGTAGCTTCTATAAAATATATATCAGATAATAAAGCAGGATATGTTATTACAAGCTTAGATGAAAACAATATCAAAGAAAATTTGAAGTATATTATTTTAAATAGAAGTGAACGAGAATATTATATAAAAAATGGTAAAGAATTAGCAGATAATAGGCATTCCTTTGAAAAAAATAAACAAATAGTACAAAGAACTATTAAGCAAACTTAAATAACTAAATGGAGGTGGAAGATGGAAGAATTCGAAATTCCTGTAGTATTATTTATATTTAAGAGACAGCATACTTTAAAAAGAATAATAGAAAGAATAGCAACTGTAAAACCGAAAAAAATGTATATAATTGCAGATGGACCGAGAAATGAAGAAGAATCAGAAAAAGTAAAAAAATGCAGGGAAACTGTTGAGAAAAGTATAAATTGGAAATGTGAAGTGATAAAAAATTATGCAACAAAAAATAGAGGAGTATTTGAAAACATAGCAGGTGGTGCAAGATGGGTATTTGAAAGAGAAAAATTTGCCATATTTTTAGAAGATGACAATTTACCAGAAATTACATTTTTTGAATATTGTAGAGAGTTATTGTATAAATATGAAAATAATAAACAAATATTGTGGATATGTGGTACAAATTATTTGCAAGAGTATGAAACAAAAGACAATGCAAGTTATGTATTTACAAGGCATTTAATGCCATGTGGTTGGGCTTCATGGAAAGATAAATTTAACAAATTTTATGATGGACAATTGAAAGTGCTTGAAGAAAAAGAAAATGAGAAAAAAATTAAAAAAATGTATGAAAATAAAAAGTTATATGAGCAACAAATCAATCTTGCCAAGATGGAAAAAAGCAGATTAAATAGAGGATTGAAACCTCTATCATGGGATCATCAAATGGCGATTTCAATTAGAGCAAATGATTTATATGGAATATCTCCTAAATATAATCAAATAGAGAATATAGGAGTTGATAATGATTCTATACATGGTGGAACGAATTTTGATAATGTAATGACAAAAAGATTTTGCACTATAAAAACTAAAGAGTTAGAAATGCCACTAAAACATCCAAAGAAGATAGAAGTGGACAAAAAATATGAAAAAGAAGTTGGAAATATTATTTTATATCCACTAAAGTCTAGAGTAAAGATAAGAATTGCAAACAGAGTAAAAAAAATACTAGGATTAAATTATGAAGATAGTATAAAGAAATATTTAAACGAAAGAAGAGGTAAAAATGCTAAAAATCATAGATAGAAAATATATAATTCCAGCCATAGTAACAATATTTCTAATTCTAAATAGTGGTTATGCTCTATATAATATCCAGAACTATGGAATGTATATAAATATTATACTTTCAATTATTAGTATATTACCAATATGTCAATATTACAAAAAACACAAAATAGATAGTTTTGTGCTGATGTTTTTTTCATTAATTTTTATGGTAGTTGCTACATATATAGTTTCGGGTTTTAACAGTACATATGTATATATATACTATATTACGAGTATAATAGTAGGATTCGGTATTTCAATAAAATATGATTTTAAAAATGTAGTTAAAGTTTTTTTAAATATTATGACTGCAGTATCAGTTATATCACTAATAGGATATTTTTTAATTAATTATACAAATCTATTATCATTTTTGCCAATAATGAATAACAATAACGATGTTACATATGCAATTGGATATATTTTTAATTATATTACAATTATACCAGAAAGAAATTGCGGAATATTTTGGGAGCCAGGACTATTTGCTACATTTTTAATAGTTTCTATAGTATTAGAAGTATGTTTTAAAGAAAGTAAACCCAACTTTATAAAAATAATTCTCTATATAATATGTATATTAACAACCAAATCAGCAGCAGGATATCGGATTACTAATTATAGCTTTAGCAATAATATTTTGTAGCAAGTTGAAGAAAAATAGTAGAATAAGCATTATATTAGAAATCATAATGATAGCAATAGGAGTTCTTTTCATATTTAATTATTCAACTATCATGGAGATAACAGGACTTGCAGATAATGAAGTAATTTCTAGATTATCAATTGAAGAAGTTAAAGAAGAATCAAGAATATATGCAGTAGCACATAATATAGAAATGTTTAGTAAATCTCCAATTTTTGGAATTGGAGTTGAAGAAGCTGTAGAAAATATTGAGTATGTTGCAGATACATCAACATCAACATATTTATTGAGCATATTTGGTATATTTGGAGGATTATATACATTATACTGGATAGTAGGTATTTTAGGTATAAAAAATAAAAATTTAATGATAAAAATAATGATATTGATAGTTGCTCTATTAATCTTAAACAAAGAGCCACATCAGAATATATTAATAACATGGTGTTTTATGTTTTGGGGATTAAAAAATATAGTAGAAAAAGGTGGAGAACACAGTGATAAAAAAGATAATATCAGCAGTAAAGAATAATGAAAAAAATAAAGAAATATTTAGTAATTCGTTTTTTTCTATGCTTATTAAAGGCTTAGGATTTATAATATCTTTTGTATCAATGCCATTATACATAAGTTATTTTGATAATCAAACTATATTAGGAATATGGTTTACAATAATATCTATGCTCACATGGATTTTTACATTCGATTTAGGATTAGGAAACGGTTTAAGAAATATGCTTGTAAGTACTTTTGTAAATAAAGATTATAAAAAAGCAAAAATATACATATCTTCTGCCTATGCTATAATTATTATATTAGTACTAATAATCGGTGTTATAGGAGTGACTTTAATTCAGACTATTGATTGGAACAATATACTAAATATCCAAAAAGAAATCGTAAGCAATAATACATTTAAATTATGTATAAATATTTTGTTTGTAGGAATATTAGTCAGTTTTATTTTAAAAATTTTAAATTCTATTTTATATGCTATGCAAAAATCTGCAGTAAACAATGCACTTTCTTTTTGTACAAGCGTAATACCTGTTATATATTTATGGCTTGCAAATCCATCGACAATAGAGAATAATTTAATTAAATTATCAATTGTCAATGTATTAGCAAATTGCTTACCACTTTTAATAGCAACAATATATGTGTTTAGTAAACCGTTAAAAAATTGTATACCTCAAATTAAATACGTATCAAAAAAAATAGGAATGTCAATCGTAAAGTTTGGAAGTTTATTTTTCGTTGTACAAATTACGTTTATGCTAATAACATCTACAAATGAAATAATTATTACGAATTTGTTTGAGCCGGAACAAGTTGTAGAATACCAAATATATTATAAAATATTTACAGCAATAGGTTCAATTTTTAGTCTGCTATTGTCCCCAATATGGTCTGCAGTAACAAAAGCTATAGCACAAAAAGACTACCAATGGGTTGTAAAATTAAATAAAATATTATATAAACTCTCTATATTGGCTTCTGGATGTGAATTTTTGATGATTCCATTCTTACAATTCTTTATCAATATATGGTTAAAAGAAAGTGCTATTCAAGTCAATTATGTATATGCAATAGTATTTGCACTATTTGGCTCAGTGTTTATTCTTAATATTGTAAGTACAACAATTGCCAATGGAGTAGGAAAATTAAAAACGCAGTTATATTGTTATTCTATAGGTGTTATTTTGAAATTACCAATAGTATTATTCTTAAAATTATTCTTCAATTCTTGGATTACAACAGTTATTGCAAATATTATAATTTTATTGGTATTTTGTATAATACAAAATATAAATATTAATAAATATATAAATTCGCAGATTTCTAGTAACAAACTGAATGAATAATAAAAAAATTAAATAAAAATAGAAAAAATCTTGAAAAATAATAAACAAAATTATATACTATAAAAGTAAAAATTCCAAAGAAAAAATAAAAAAATTAAAGGAGGATCTAATGGAAGAACTAGATTTAAAACAACTATTCAACATATTCTGGAACAAAAAAATACAAATAATACTATTAATTGCAATATTTATAGTAATAGGAATAATATACACCTATGGCTTCACAACCCCAGTTTATACTTCATCAACAACCCTAGTACTAGCAGGAGCAAACTCAGAAAGTGGAAACAGTGAAACATCAGAATCAATAACAACAACAGATGTAACCCTAAACTCAAAATTAGTATCAACATACAGTGAACTTGTAACAAGAAAAAGCATAATAAGACAAGTTATATCAAACCTAGGAATAAACGTAAACGAAAACACTATAAGAAATAACATAACAGTTAATTCCGTTAAAAACACAGAACTAATAGAAATATCAGTAACAAACGAAAACCCAATATATGCAGCCCAAATAGCAAATGAAACAGCCAAGGTATTTACCGAAGAAATAGCAGGAAAAATCTATAATATAAACAATGTTCATGTAATAGATGAAGCAGAAGTAAGCAAAACCCCATCCAATATAAATCATCAAAAAGACATAGTAATATTTGCATTCATGGGAATAGTAGTATCAATCATATATGTACTAATCGCCAACATGCTAGACACAACAGTAAAAACAGCAGAAGACATAGAAAAGGGCTTTAAAATACCAGTCCTAGCTGCAATACCAATGTGTGAAACAGAAATGCAAAAGAAAAAAGGAGGTAAAAGATAATGAAAAAAGAACTAATAGCACACCAAGAGCCAAAATCTCCAATCTCAGAAATATTTAGAACATTAAGAACAAACATCCAATTCATGAACACAAAAAACAAATTAAAAACAATACTTGTAACCTCAACACTACCAGGAGAAGGTAAAAGTTGGGTAACATCAAATTTAGCTGTAACATTTGCACAAGCAGGGAAAAAAGTAGTATTAATAGATGCAGACATGAGAAAAGGAAGACAATACACAATCTTTGGAGTATCACCAATACCAGGGCTTTCAAACTACCTATCTGGAATAGGAGTAAAAAATGAAGAGGCTTCAGATGACTTAGCAGACTATATCCAAGAAACCGATGTAGACAACCTATACATAATGACAGCAGGGAACATACCGCCAAACCCATCTGAATTATTAATTTCACCACAAATGGTAAATCTACTTGATGAACTAAAAGAACTATGTGATATAATAATAATAGATGGAACACCAAACGAATTAGTAACAGACTCACTTATATTAACAAGACTAGTAGACTCTACAATAATAGTAACAGCAAGCAAACAAACCAAAAAAGATAACCTAAAAAGGGTAATTGCAAATATCCAAAATGTCGGAGGAAAAATTGCAGGAGTAGTCCTAAACAAAGTGCCAATTTCAGCAAAAAAATATGAACAATCATATTACTATGGATCAACCAGTATGATGGACACAAGAAATCACACAGCAAACAGAAAAAGACCACAATCTAAACAAATAAAAGTAGAAGAAATGAAAAGAAGAGTAAGACCAGAAAATGTCCAAAACGTAAGAGAAAAACAAATGCCAAGACAAGAACATAATAGAGCAGAAAATAATAATATATCAAAAGAACATAATATGCAAAGAAAATTAAAAGTAGAAAACTCCGAAGGAGTATCATTAGAAAAAACAAATGATATATTAAAACAAATAAATGACTACTTAGATAAAGAAAAAAAAGATTTAAATTAAAAATAATAAAGTAAATATAGTTAAATAAAATAATAGAAGGAGTAAAACATAAGATGATAGACTTTCACTCACATATATTACCAAACATAGATGATGGTTCAAGAAGTATAGACGAAACATTCAATCTAATAAAAGAAGCTAAAGAAGCAGGATTTGAAGCAATTATATCAACCTCACACTATATGGAAAATTATTATGAAACAGACACCCCAGAAAGAGAAGTATGGGTAAATGCAATATATGAAAACTTACAGGCAAAAAATATAGATATAAAACTATATCTAGGAAACGAAATATATATGTCAGAAAATATCATAAAACTACTAGAACAAGCAAAAGCCTCAACAATAAATGATACAAGTTATGTACTATTTGAATTACCACTAAATGCAGAACCTATGAATTTATATGATATAATATATGAAATGTTACAATATAAATTAGTGCCAATACTAGCTCATCCAGAAAGATACACATTTGTACAAAAAGAACCAGAATTAATCCAAGATCTTATACGGGAAAGGTGTACTAATGCAAGCAAATTATGGAAGTATTTTAGGTCAATATGGTGAAAAAGCTGAGCTTATTGTAAGAAAATTATTTGAAAGCGATATGATACATTTCTTAGGAAGTGATGTTCATAGGCAAAAAACAATATATCCTAAAATTCCTAGAATCCTAGAAGAATTAAAACAATTAATAGGAGAAGAAAAAGTAGAAGAATTAACAACAGTAAATCCACAATTAGTATTAAGAAACAAAAGAATAGAAATACCAGAGCCACACCCTATAAAATTATCTTTAAAAGAAAAGATAATGATAAATTTAAAAAAATAAAAAAATTATAAAAAGGAAAGGAAGAACATTTTATGAGAAAATATTTTGGAACAGATGGTATAAGAAGAATAGCCAATACTGAACTTACACCAGAATTAGTATATAAAGTTGCAAAAGCAGGAGCATATGTTTTATCAAAACATACAGACCATAGACCAACAATTTTAATAGGAAGGGATACACGTATTTCAGGAACATTAATAGAAAGTGCTATGCTATCAGGATTTTTAAGTTATGGAGCAAATGTAAAATTATTAGGAGTTATACCAACTCCTGCAGTAGCTTACCTTACAAGAAAACTAAACGCAGATGCAAGTGTTGTTATATCTGCTTCACACAATACATATGAATTCAACGGAATAAAATATTTTAGCAACAAAGGTATGAAAATACCAGACGCACTAGAAGAAGAAATAGAAGAAGTAATGGAATCAGGAAAACTAGATGAGTTAAAAGCAGTAAATGATAAAATAGGAGTTTCAGAATATTGTTTAGACTTAATAGATGAATATGTCTATTTCTTTAGAAAGAACTTTGATGACAATATAGAAAAATACCTAAGAGATGATTTTATAGTAGGTCTAGACACAGCAAATGGAGCAACTTCAGTAGTTGCAGAAAAAGTATTTAAAGCATTAGGAATAAAATACAAAATCATAAATAACAATCCAAATGGAATAAACATTAATGAAAATTGTGGTTCAACACATTTAGAAGGATTAAAAAAATTCGTAAAAGAAAACAAATTAAGCCTAGGAGTTGCCTATGATGGTGATGGAGATAGATGTTTAGCAGTAGATGAAAATGGAAATGAAATAGACGGAGATAAATTACTTGCAATAATATCTAACACTTTAAGAAAAAAAGGAAAACTAAATAAAGATACAATCGTTGCAACAGTAATGAGCAATTTAGGATTAAATAAATATGCTAAAAACAATGGATTAAACTTAATACAAACTAAAGTTGGAGATAGATATGTATTAGAAGAAATGCTAAAAAATGGATATAATCTAGGTGGAGAACAATCAGGACATGTAATTTTATTAGACTACAATCCAACAGGTGATGGAATTCTTACATCTTTAATGCTAATTCAATCAATATTAGAAGAAAACAAAAAAGCATCTGAATTAAGTGAAACAATAAAACTATATCCACAAGTATTAATAAATGCAAAAGTAGATGCAAATAAAAAATATGATTACGAAAAAGATGAAGAAATAAAATTAGCAATAGAAAACTTACAAAAAGAATTTGCAGGAAACGGAAGAGTGCTAATTAGACCATCAGGAACAGAGCCACTAGTAAGAGTTATGATAGAAGGAGAAGACCAACAATATATCACAAAAAAAGCAGGTGAAGTAGCAGCTTTAATAGAAAAAAAATTAAAGTAAAAAGTTTAACTTTTAAATAAAGTTTTAATTTGTAACAAAAATGTAATAAAAAAATAGTTGATAAAAATAATAAATAATGTTAATATATATAATATAAAACATAAGAAGAAATGGGGAGGGAGTTTTAAATGTTTATTTTTGACATATCAAATCCACTAACACTAATACTAATGTTAGCAGTAACAGTTTTATTAATATTTTTATCACAAGAAATTAAAAAAAGTTACATAGCATCTATAATGTTATTTGTATTTTTAGTATTATTAATTGTTCATGTGGCACAAATGGCAACTTTACCAGAAGAATTTAGATATTTAATTACAACATTATCAAGGTGTATAGCAATAGACTTTGTATTTATACTAATAACATTCTTCGCTTACCTTTGGGTAGATGATATTGAAGCAAAAGTAAAAGGCAAAAAAAGTATAGATGATAGTTTAAGTTGGTTCTGGAAAAAGATATAGAAATACTTATATCAAAAATAATAGTAAACTTCGTTTACATAGGAAGAAGCACTAAGTAAATTTAGTGCTTTTTATTTTGACAAAAACAATTTATAAAATTTAATTATCCAATTAAAATATTGCAAATCTTTTGTATTTTATAAAAGCAAAAAACACTAAATAAAAAGAAATCTAAAAAACTATAGTTCATAAATAAAATTGTAATATTCTACAAATTTTTGAATATACATATATATAGGAAACTTAAGACAAGGAGAAAAGTATGTTTAATGTTACAATTTTAAAAATGAAAGATATAATAAAATATTTTATAGGAATATCAATAGTAACAATTATAGTAATTTTCATAAGTAAAAACCTAAATAAAAACAAAACAGGAGTAGAAATAATGCAAAAACTAGATGCCAAAGTTCAAGCACTCTCCAAAGAAAGTTTTGTAGAATGCCTAGACCAAACAATTCCCACAATATCTAACCTAAATGAAGAATATAAAAACATATCAAAAGAAGATGACCCAAAAGAAAACAATCTATTTCAAGAGATACTAGGAACACAAATAAGCTCAATTAATGGAATAGAAAAAATGGAAGCACAATCTAAAAAAGAATCCAAAACTCAAGAAGAAATTGCAAATACGACCCCTTCAAAAGAAGATACAGCAAATCAAACAAATAGAACAAATAATGACCAAATAGAAGGAAGCCTTCCAACACAAGTAATAACAAACAATCCAATAAAAGAAAGTTATAATGTAACATATGGAAATGTAAAAATAAAAAATCAAACAACATACCAGTTAACAAATGAAATGTTAACTCCTGATATTACAATAGAAAACAAAAATATAATACTTTTTCATACACATAGTTGCGAAAGTTACACACCAAGTGAAGCCTACAACTATACACAAACTGGAAATTTTAGAACAACAGATTTAAATTTCACAGTAACAAGAGTTGGAACAGAATTAGAAACAGAATTAAAAAAATATAACTACAATGTCGTACATAATATGGACTATCATGATTATCCATCTTATAATGGTTCATATACAAATTCTCTAAAAACCGTAGAAAATATATTGCAAACAACATCAGCAGATATAATAATAGATTTACACAGAGACGCCATAGGAAGTAGAAGCGACTATGCCCCAATAGTAAAAATCGGAGAAAACGATATAGCAGCCCAATTAATGTTTGTAATAGGAACGAACCAAGGAGGATTATGGCACCCAAATTGGAATCAAAATTTAAAATTTGCAATAAAAATACAAGAAAAGGCAGAGGAAATGTATCCACGGATTATTTAAACCAATAATGCTAACCACATCTAGATACAATCAACACACAGGAAAATATGCAAGCATAATCGAGGTCGGGGCAACTGGAAATACTTTAGAGCAATGTTTAACAAGTATGAAATATCTAGCCAAAGTAATGGATGAAGTATTAAAATAATTTTATAAAAAGTGCTTGAATTTAAAAAAAAAGTTTTATATAATGAAAACGAAATTTCTAAAAAGAAAAGAGGTAATTTTTATGGCTGGAATCAGTTTAGATTTAAAAAATAGTGGAATAACAGGAAAATCAATAGGGGAGTATAAAGAAAAAGTAGAAAATATACATAAAGACTTACACAGAAGAGCGAATGATGAAAAAGACTTTGTAGGTTGGCTTGAATTACCAACAAATTACGATCAAAAAGAATTTGCAAGAATAAAAAAAGCAGCAAAAAAAATAAACAAAGAATCAGATGTTTTAGTAGTAATTGGAATAGGAGGATCTTATTTAGGAGCAAGAGCTGTTATAGAAGCTTTAACTAGCTCATTTAACAACATGATATCTAGCAAACAAAGAAAATATCCTCAAGTAATTTATGTAGGAAATAATTTAAGCCCAAACTACATAAATGATGTAATAGAATATATAGGTGACAAAGATTTCTCAATAAATGTTATCTCAAAATCTGGAACAACAACAGAACCAGCAATAGCATTTAGAATATTTAGAGAAATACTAGAAAACAAATATGGAATAGACGAAGCAAGAAGCAGAATTTATGCAACAACAGACAAAGAAAAAGGAGCATTAAAAATATTAGCAGATAATGAAGGATACGAAAAATTCGTAGTACCAGACAATGTAGGAGGAAGATATTCTGTATTAACAGCAGTAGGTTTACTTCCAATTGCAGTAGCAGGAATTGATATAGAAAAATTAATGGAAGGAGCCAGAATAGGCCAAGAAAGATTTAACGATCCAAACCTAAAATATAATGAATGTTACCAATATGCAGTAGCAAGAAATATCTTATATAAATTAAATAAAAACACAGAAATACTAGCAAATTACGAACCAAAATTACATTACTTCACAGAATGGTGGAAACAATTATTTGGAGAAAGTGAAGGAAAAGAACAAAAAGGAATATTCCCAGCAGGAGTAGACTTTACAACAGACCTACACTCAATGGGACAATACATCCAAGAAGGTAGAAGAAACTTATTTGAAACAGTAATATCAGTTAAAAATTCAAATTCAGATATTATAATAAATCCAGATGATGACAACCTAGATGGATTAAACTACTTAGCAGGAAAAGGATTAGACTATGTAAACAAAAAAGCAATGGAAGGAACAATAAAAGCACATGTAACAGGAGATGTACCAAATATAATAATAAATATTGAAAAATTAGACGAGCTAAATATAGGAGAATTAATATACTTTTTTGAAAAAGCATGTGCCATGTCAGGAAATATTTTAGGAGTAAATCCATTTAATCAACCAGGAGTAGAAGAATATAAAAAGAATATGTTTAAATTATTAGAAAAACCAGGATATTAAAAAAAAGAGGGCCTATTTGGGACGTTTCCCAATGGGACATTTTGTCCAATCTGGGACACTTCTCATTATCTGGGGTAAGTTGCTGTTTTCATGGGTAGCATAAGATTAAGGTGCTTGGGGGTATATATTAAAATTTTTATA
>CALXUW010000114.1 GCA_944391795.1 uncultured Clostridia bacterium | reverse complement strand
ATTATTTTCTGCACGGAAAATAATGTCAAAATTCTCCGTCCCCACTGACATTACTGACATTACTGACATTGCTGACATTGCTGACATTGCTGGCACTACTGGCATTTCTGGCTCTACTGGCATTGCTAGCATTTCTGGCATTTTTGGCGCTACTAGTATTACTGACATTCACACATCACAGCGTAAAATTTCATCAATAATTTCTCTTCCCGTCATTTCACAAGGTATATTAATTCTCTTAATAAAATTTCTATCCAAACTTCTAAAATTATTAATTCCTATATCATATACTTGAAAATCAATTCCATTATTCTTTAATGTTTGAACAGTTTCATTAGTATAAGCACCATAAGGATAAGCAAATACTTTTAATTTTTGTTTTCCCAAATGTTTTTCTATCATTCTATAAGATTCTTTTACATCATCACGAATTTCTCTGACAGGGAGTTTATCGTAAAATACATGTTTTTTACTATGACTAAATATTTCCACAAGACCACTATTTTGCATTTCCAAACATTCATCCCAACCTAAATATTTAATACCATCAATTTCTTGACCTATTTTATCAGTTATTATAAAAATAGAAGCTTTTATATTGTATTTTTTTAAAATGGGGTAGATATATTCATAATTGCTATAGTATCCATCATCAAAAGTTATGATGATTGGCTTATTAGGAAGTCCTTTTTTGTAATTATTAGCTTCATCCAATTCTTTCATTGAAATTATGGTATATCCATTTTCTAAAAGAGTTTTTATATTTTCTTCAAAACTTTCAGGAGTATTTATATAGTTAAAATTATCTGGATCAGTTTCAGGAACTTGGGGCACAAAATTGTGATAAAGTAATACTGGAATTTTTACATCAGGTCTTTGCATAGATTTATATTTCGTAAAAAGATATATGGCAACAATTACAATAATTGCTAAGCTTATTATTATAATTAGTTTTTTTCTATTCAATTTTAATTCACCTCAATCTATCATATTCATTTTAGACATTTTTTGATACCTATCACCAAATTTTGACAATTTCATATGATAATATGAGGTGATAGAAAATGTTTTTAATATCAATTATGACTTCTTTATTATGTCTTATATGTTCAATATGTATAAGCATTAATTGGATTAATGATATAGCGTGTTATTTTGGATATCTCTTGGCAATTTATCTAGTAACATTTATAGCTTTAATTCCAGGATTTAACTTTGTATTTACATTTATTAGTTTACTATTTGATAAGAAAGAAAAAAAATCATGTAATAAAAAAGAAGAAGATGTTACTATTTTAATACCAGTATATAATGCAAAAAAATCAATACAAGAAACCATAGAATCAATAAAAAAGCAAAAATATTGTGGAAACATTTATATAAATGTTATAGATGATGGTTCAACAGATGGAACTTTAGAATTACTAAAATCAATAGAAGAGAAATCTAATATAACATTTATAGAAACAACTCATAATGGAAAAGCAGAGGCATTAAATGAAGGACTAAAAAAAGTATGTACTAATTATACTATTACAATAGATGCAGATACCGTTTTGCATCCTTTAGCAGTAAGAAATATTATGAATGAATTAACAAATTCAGATGAAAAAAAGGCAGCAGTTGCAGGATGTATATTTGTAAAAAATGCTAAAAAAAGTTTTATTACAAAACTACAAGAATGGGATTATACTTTAGGTATATTTGGAGTTAAATTTATTCAAGGTAACTATAACTCAAGCCTAGTTGCACAAGGTGCATTTAGTGCTTATAAAACAAAAATGTTAAAAGAAATTGGTGGTTGGAAAAACTGTGTAGGAGAAGATATTGTTTTAACTTGGCAGTTATTAAGCAAAGGATATGAAACGAATTTTGCAAAAGATGCAATTGCCTTCACAGAAGTTCCTGAAAAATATAGAAATTTAGGTAAACAAAGAAAAAGATGGGCTAGAGGAATGATAGAAGCTTTTAAAAAAGTAAAAATATTTAAATCAAAAGAACTGAGCTTTAAATCTAAATTTTTAATGAGTTTAAATATATTTTATCCTTTTATAGATCTTGCAGTTCTTATTTTTGTACCACTTGGATTAATTTTATTAGCTTTAGGAAATCCATTGTTGATAGGTTGGATATCTCTACTTGTAATTCCTTTGGGATTATTACTATGTTTATTGATAGAAATTCGAAGAAAAAATATGTTAAAAGAAATTAATTGTAAATTAGAAAAAAGAAGTATATTAGCGTTTATTGTTTATATTCTACTATATGCATTCATTTTAGCTCCTTATTGTTTAGCTGGATATATTTTAGAATTAACCAATAGTAAAAAGAAATGGTAAGAAAGTCAGTATGTCAGTATGTCAGTATGTCAGTATGTCAGTGATGTCAATGGGGACGGAGAATTTTGACAACTTTTTTATATTATAGCCGACCAAAAAGAAAGTAAGAAAATACCTTTTTTACTTTCTTTTTTGTGAGTTTGCGGTGTTCATTAATGAAATAACATACTCCCGCTATTGCACTATTTCATATTATCAAATGTAAATAAATTTTAGTATATTTTCTATAAAAAGTGTATAATTAAATTGAATTTTTTATTTTTTTTGTCACGATTTAAATATTTATGATAAAATATAAAAAACTAAATAATATAAAGGAATGGTGAGAAAATTGAAAAAGTTTGTTGTCATTTTTCTATTTACAAAAGATTATAAAAAAGTATTAATGGTAAAAAGAAATAAACCGCCTTATAAAGATTGTTGGAATGGAATTGGTGGAAAGATAGAAGAAAGTGAAACTGAAATTCAAGCGGCAATAAGAGAATGTTATGAAGAAACAGGGATACAATTGCAAAATCCCAAACTATTTATAACATATATATACCCAGAAACAAATAAAATGAATAAAGGAACAAATTTAAGTGTTCTATATGATTTTATAGAAGAAGTTCCTGTAAAGCCAAATTATGAAGGCATATATGAATGGAAAGATATTAAATTTGCTTTAGATTTTAATAATAAAAGCCTAGCAGGATTTGCAAATATAAGCCAATTTGTAAAAGAAATCTTTGATATAGAAGATATACAAAAATTCTATGGATAGGATTTAGTAGAATATTATTACTGTTATAATGGCAGTTATTAATGTTGGAAACCCACGTCTTAAAAATAACTCATATAAACCTCCATTACAACTTACTTGTATTTTTCATTACGATTATAGTATTATGAATAAGAGTAATTTTAAAAATCAATTAAATTATATATCATCTTGAAGATATTTTATATATAATTGCTCTGTTAATTCTATTATTTCCTTTGTTTCTTTAGTATCATTGTATCCCATTATATTTCCGTATTGATATAAAAGAATCCAGTTTTTTTCTTTATCATTATAAATCTTTTTTTCAATAAGTCCTGCATCAGAACCCTCTCCAAAAGTAGCGGCAAAACTATCTGGATGAAGAAGTGATTCCGGATTAATTCCATTAATGTAGTTTGAATTAACTGAATTAGCTAAATTTTTTAATTTTTTTAAATCTTCATCGCTAATTTTTGCTTTTTTAAATTCCGTAGCATTATTATAATTATCATATTCTTCTATCGTACTGTTTGCATATATTTTATATCCATAACTAACAGGTGTCCATGCATTATTTTCATGAGAATTTATGAATATTATTGAATTATTATTTATATTATATAAAAATAATCCAATAATGGAACTCATAATTAGTAAAATTGAAATTCCTATTATTATTTTTACTTTTTTAGAAAAATGTCTTGCCTTTTTTACCTTATTAATTACTTCCATATCAAAATATATTCCTTTCTCACTTCGTTTATAAGGATACAGAGTTATTATAAAAGAAATAACTTTTTCAAACTAGAATTACATTGCCTTTAATATATTAATTATATCATATTTTTTATTCTATTACATAATTATTAAAAAATAAAATAATATTAAATATATTATTTTTTCGTGCAATAAGCTCATTAGCTAAAGTCTTGTATCGACTGGTACTATTAGGTTACAAAGTATATTTTCCCATGCAGAAACAAAAAAATAAAAAAAGCAAATAATTTTGAAAATAGTTTGAATAACGAAAATGCCCAAAGATAAGTAATATCAATACTTACAAATAATTTTGAATAGAAATAAAAAAAAGCTGAAATTGGTTAAAATTTCAACTTTTGGTGCGTTAGCGGTACTTATTTGCGAAAAAATAGCCTATTTTTTCTGTATATCCTCCCACATTTAGCACAAAAAAATTTCTGATTAATCAACTGTATTAAAAGATTATAATTTTATTTTTTGCTCCTTTTAAATATCATAATAACTAATGCTAAAAGTATTACTGTCATTATAGTTATTGTTGTAATTATAAATGCTCCACTAGATGCTTCAGTTCCATTGTTTAAAACATTTGATAATACAATTCTTTCTAGCATTTGACCAGCTATAACTGCAACTATTGGTAATACTATTGATAATATTATTTTTATTTTAGACTTCCTTTTTATATTAACAATTAATGAAATTACAGCACAAAGAACTATAATAGTAGAGAACACGGTTGCGGTATAAAAAGAGATATTTTTTTCTTTCATATATCTAGGTTGTTCTGGAATATCATCTTTTTTTTCAATAAGTAGAGATGTTAAGTCTTCATCCTTTCGTTCTATTAATTGCGATGTACTATCATCAAACATTAGATTCATCTCCTTTCTGTACTATTTACTAAATTATTTCAACATTATATTATCATATTTAGCTATTTTTTACAATAATTTAACAAAAAGAAAATTCATAAAAAATTATATCATTCGTATTTGATTGTTCACTCACATTATATGATAAAAACTAACAATATTCTATAAATTTATAACCTTTTCTATAATATCTAAATCCTCTATTCTATTTATTCCAAAACATTTCTTGCCTAAATCTTTTATTGAAGCTCCTAAATGATACATTTCTTTATTATCTATTACTATAAATCTGTCGTGGAATTTATTTGTTTTAGCAACTTTTAATATTGGATATTCTTTATTAAATTTTTGAATATCAATTTTCTCTATATTACTTTTATCAGAAGTTAATAATACAACTTCTACATTTTTATTTTTCTTTGTTAGCATTTTTAAAACACTATCATCTATATAATTATCTATTATTAAAATTTTCTTATTTGCTTTTTTTATGATATCAATTATCAAACTATATGCATCATATATTTGACCCTCAAAAAATATTTTTTGTTTAATATTTTCTTCGTGTTGTAATTGGTCAAATACTTGGTCAAACTTTTTATCGTGTTCCAATAATTTATATTCCACATTTGTTAATCTCTCAAATAGTTGTCCATTTGAAGATAAAAATTTTCTCATTTCTACAAATGCTTCTACAATTTTTATACTTACTTCAATAGCCACTTCATTTTTTAACAAACCTGAAAGCATTAGAATTCCTTTCTCTGTAAATACATAAGGTAATTTTTGTTTTCCACCTCGTATGTTTGAAGTCGCAATTTGCGACTTCAAAGAATCATATTCTTTACTAGTTAATTGAAAGCAAAATTCTATCGGAAAACGTTCAATGTTTCTTTTTACAGTTTCATTTATTCTTCTAGTTTCATAATGATATAATCTTGCAACATCACTATCTAACATTACTTGTTTTCCTCTTATTGTATATATTAAATTTTTTATTTCTTCATTTGATATATTGTCTTGAACTACCAAACTATTTATTTCATTTTCCATAATTTCACATCCTTTTATAAAACTATATACAGTTTAAAACATTTGTTTGTTACTGTCAAGTGCTTTTCATAATTTACCTATTGTTTTTCAAAAATAATACTATAAAGATTATAAAACATTTCAAAAACAAAACTTTCTTTTTCCGTTTTATTCATCTCCATAACTTTTGACAATATAAAAACATCCATATTATACTCTAAAGTTATCATTCTATTTTTGTTATAGTTTCTATCAAAAACGCATAAAAAATTTTTTAAAAGTTCAATCAAATTTTCTTTATCAATTTTTAATTTTATCATGTCACTTTCTAAAACAATTATAAATAGTTTTAATTTATTTTCTATACTTAAAGTCTCAAAATATCTTACTAAAATTTTTACTTTTTCATTATTATTTTTTAACAACATTTTCATCATTCCTTTCAATTTTTTATAAAGGGGTTGGGACTTAGTCCCATAATTCGAATTTTGACTAGGGAGGAAAAATTCAGTGCTTGTTAGGATTCCAGTAGGAGTATAAAAATCATTTTAAGCATAAATTTTTCCTATCATTTTTTATTTCTGATTACAAATTATTGCTCCAACTTTTACATTTTCTTCATTTGTTTTATAAAATTTTTTATCACTTTTTACTGCAACTAATCTGATTAATTTTTGTTTTTCTTTATTCAATTCTAATTCAACTATTTTAGATTTATTGTTCATATTTTCTGGAAAGATTTCATAAAATTCTACTTCAAATTCTTTATTAAGTCTTTCAATATATTCATCTAATTGTTTCTGATTTATATTAACACTTGTCCTAACAAATTTTTCTTCATCATCAACTTCAATAGGTGCATAAATATCAAAAACTCCACTTTGAAAAAATTTAGTTAGTTGTTCAATATAACTTCTTCTAAAATTTATTTTTTCAATTTTAAAGTCACCATTTTTATTTTTAGTTAACTTCATTGACTCAATAAATTTAGAAATGAATTCTTGTTTTTCTTCTTTTGATTTCTTATTCCATTCTGCTTTTATTGTTTCATTTAAAGTATTGTTTCTAATTAGTTTTTCTCTTTCAATATCTCTATCTGCCATTAGTTGCTGTGGGGTAAAAGAGATATTGTTTAAGTTTAAAGTATCAAGTTTTTTCTTTTCTAATATACTTAACTTTTCTTCTATACTTTTATAATCTTCAGAAAAATCTTCCATTTCAACAATACCACTTAAATAAGCTTTTTTTATTCTTTCCTTTTGTTTTTGTAGTAAATCAATTTCTTTATCTATTTTTTCTGTATTGTTTTCTTTTTTATCAGCTAGTATAGGAAAAAAATACTTTTTAACTGCCATATCATATTCAACTAAATCTAAAATAAAATCTTCTAAACATTCTTCAATTTTATCTTCTCTATAATAAATTTTACAATGCTCACAATTATAATACATATACTTTTTCTTTTTACCACCAGAGCCTTTACATTTCATTATGCTGTTACATTTAGGACATTTTAGTTTTTGAAAAAAGATATAAACCCTATCTCTTGCATAAGCTCTTTGATTTTTCTCCTTTTGCATTTGTGCTTCTTCCCACATAGCACGACTTATTATTGGCTCTACTACATTCATATAAATTATTGGCTCAATACTTTGTGCTTTTCCAATTCTTTTATATTGTTCGTAATCTCCCATATAAATACGATTTTCTATTATCTTTTGTATAGTAGAATCTTGCCACTTTTTAGGTACTAATACTTTTTCTTTTTTAAAAGTATTAGCAATTTGTTGATAACTTTTGCCCTCTAAATACATATTAAATATTCTTATAACAATGTCTTTTGTAGTTTCATCTATTACTGTTTTCTTATTACCATCTTTTTTATAACCTAATGGAATAGTACCGAGGTAAATGTCCAGATTTTATAGCACCATTTAATCCGAATTTTGTTCTTTCACTAACTATTTCAATTTCTAATTGAGATAATACTGTTAGCATTCTTACAAAAAATCTTCCATTTGCAGTAGAGGTATTAACATCATCTCTATCACATACTAGATATGTGTTATGCTTTTCTAATACTGCAATCAATTCTTCTAAATCACGAACTGAACGAGTAACTCTGTCTAGCTTATAGGCTACAATATAATTAATTTTACCTTTTTTCATATCTGCTAACATTTCTTGAAATGCTGGTCTATGTGCCATATCTTTTGCTGATATTCCTGCATCTTCATAGACTTTAAATACTTCATATTCTTTAAATTTACAAAGCTGTAATAATTTTTCCTTTTGTTCTCCTAAACTAAATCCTTCTCTTGCTTGATCTTCTGTACTTACACGAATGTATATTCCTGCAACTTTTCTTTCTTCACTCATAATTTTAAATCCTCCCTTCAATTTGAATGGGTAGGCATTAATAACAAAAAGTGCCTTTAGCTAATTACATAACTATTGGCACTTTTTAAAGTTTTTATATTCTATATTAAAAGCAATTCTAAAAACTCTAAAATTAATGCCTTGCTATGTATTCTTGTAGTTTAGATAAAGGATATTTCGTCCTTAAATCTTCCACATAAAAGTAATCATGTTCATTAAAGAATAAATATAGCTTATTCTTTATAATTACTCTATGTGGCTCTACATACGCCAAGTTTGTATGTTCTATAAGTCTTAAACAACTTTCTAATATCATTTGGTGTTCAAATTTTATAGAATTCAAACGGCAAGCCCATTCAATTTTAGAGAGTAAATCTCTGCTTATCTTGTTTTTCTTCTTTACGACACTTATCATATCACACCATCCTTTCCTTTGCAATAAAAGGCAACAAAAAAATCAACCTTTTACAGTTGATTTCTTGGTTTTCGTCTGGTGCGACGATTTGATTTTATGGTTCCACCGCCTTAGACATCTACAACTCGTTAGTTCTCTTGACGATTAATATAAATATCAATCAATTTATTTTATTATATCATTTTTTTAATAAATTATAATACCAATTACAAAAAAATTATTTAAAACGATTTTGTTATTACAAAAACCACTACAAACCTTTCGGTCAGTAGTGGTTTTCGTAGTTTTGCTATGCATATTAAATAGTTCTATGCATAGCATTTTTTCCACCGAAAATGCACGGTGAATTACATTTCCAGCCAGGAAATGTACAACGAGATCCTTTAGAATATGGTAACAAATAATTGTAAAGTTCTGGTTGCTCTTTTGTAGCTTCCATATACTTTGCCATTGTTTTCTGAGTCTGTTCCATAATTTCTAACTGAGCAGAGCCACACAATCTTTCAGTACACTTCAACACAAAGTTTTCAATAGTACCTCTTTCGTTGACTTGTACAAGCATTCCCTGAGGGAAGAATTTCTCTAAAGAAGAAATATCTTTAATCCACTCTTCCTCCAACTCAGTGTTCCTAATAATAGGAGGAATGTAGTACTGAGCCTTATCAAGTAATGTCATCTCATAAGCCAATGTTCTGTGCCTCTGTGCCTGTGCTAGTTGCGCAAAGCTCGCCAAATAGGTAGTAGAGTAGTTTTCTCCGAACTCCTCATTTCTGTTTTTTCTTTGAGCAAACAAAGAAAAACTACGATTTTTTGTTCTAGAGTCCAATCCTTCAACTTCCAAATCTGGAATTGCTTGCAGGAATTCGCCAAAAGTTTCCTTTAATTTTAAAGAAAACTCATCGTCGCTACCTTTCTCAATGTAATCCTTAGCCCAGTTGATAATGTAATTTAACTGTCCAAAATTAACAGTATATTCCATTATCGTTGCAGGTGTAAACACACTAATAAGGTATCGAGCGTTTTCTTGAGCAAGCTTTTGAGCTCTTTTCTCATCAAAATCTGGATATTTCAAAAGTATTTGTTCTTTGAAAGTTCCTAT
>CALXUW010000113.1 GCA_944391795.1 uncultured Clostridia bacterium | reverse complement strand
TTCGTATTCTTTTATTTCTTTGTATTGTTCAAATTGGCCACATAATTCTATTTTTTTACTTAAACTTATGTTTCCTGCATCTTTTACAAAATTTCTTTTTAAGTAATAAGTTGTAAATAGATTAAGTATTACATTGCTTCTATATTTTATGTAAGATTTTATTTTTCCTTTCGGGATTGTTTGACATTTGCAATGCCAATATACTGTTTTTAAAGAACTTTGGCTATTAAAATACTGGTAAAAATATTGTGAAAATATTGATACTATATCTTGTGATTTTAATGTTTTTTTATCTCCTATTTTTGCTATTAGCTTGTTTTTATTTGTAAATATAAAACTTACTTCATCTACTCCTAAAATAGCTATACAATTGAATTTTTTGGAAAAGTATTTTATTGTTTTTTCCATAATGTCATTAAAACTATTTTTGGTCTCATCATGTAGGGAATAATAATTATCCTTTGTAACATTTCTTCCATCTAAAAATATTACTAGTGGCTTATCTTGATTTAGTTTTAAATTATATTTATTAATTATATTTCCAAAGTAATTATTAAACTTTTTCTTATTTTTCATATATTTTTCCTTGTCTTTGTTTTATAATAAATCATCAAACATTTTTAAATCAAAATATTTTTCATTTTCTTCTTTTGATTCTTGGTTTAGATTTGCTTTCTTGCCATTTAAGTATTGTTTTATATCTATTTTATCTCCTTCTAAATATAAAATTCCTTCTTCAAATGGCTTTATTTTTTCGTAGTTTTCGTTTGAATTGCAAAGTTTTATTTTTTCTTCTAGTTTCATTTGCCATGAATTTTTTATAAGATTTTTATTTAAAAAATATGTTGTAACTCCTTTTAATATAGTCCTATTTTTGTATTTTATATATGATGAAATTTTATCCTCTGGTATTGAATAACATTTGCAATACCAATATATTTGATCATTTTTGTTTAGGTTATTAAAATATTCATAGAAATATTGTGAAAATACTGATGCTATGTCTTGGGTCCTATATGTTTTATCATTGTTAATTTCATCTATTATACTTTGGGCATCTTTAAATATAAAATTTACTTCGTCTAAAGCAAATATTGCTAAACAGTTGTATTTTTTTGTAAAATATTTTACTGTTTTTTGGGCTACATCTAAAAAGCTGTCTTTGCTATTATCTATTAAATTAATTGATTTGTTTTTTGTTACATCTTTTGCATTTAAAAATATGACCAATGGCTTTTTGGGGCTTACTCTCATATTATATTTATTTCTTATTGTATTAAAATAGTTATACCATTTTTTTTCTTGATATGTTTTTTCCATTTTATTATTCCACCTTTTTTAAAAGTTAATAGGTTAAATTTTAGAATATTTAACCTATTAAACTTTTGCAATATACTAGCATTTTTTATGCTAGTTCTACAACCTTACTTCGTGGATTAAAGCTCCAATACTTAAATATTGCATTATTATTATATAGTATTAAAGTATTATTTTCAACTTTTTTTACTTAATTTTATCATTATTCTTCATTTTCTTTTATTTTATTTAATAGAGATATGCAATAAAATAAATAGATAAGACCAAAAACTATATCTATTATGTCTAGAGCTAAAATTAAAATTATTGAAATAATTACGCCACATATTGCTCCATATTTCTTTTTTTTGATACATCCAAGCATGGCAAAAAATAAGATTATGATTTCTATTAGCCATATTACTATTTGTGAGGCTGTGATTCCTCCTAGGTATATTTTTAAAAATCCTCCCCATAATACTATTATTAGTATTATAATTGCAAATATTAATGTGTTTTTAAATTTTTTATCTATTTTTTCTTGGTTATTTAATTTCATTGTTTTCACCCTTTGTTTTATTTTTAATTTATTTTATAATTTATTGGAAAACATGTCAATAAAAAAATTGTTTTAAATCGATTTATTTTTATTAAATCTCATCAAAACAATTTTTTAAAAAATTATATTCTTACAAAACCACCAATTACTTTGTTTTCTGTATCATTTGGTAATATTTTTGCTCCTCCTGATAATATTACTATATCACCTTTTTCTAATACTCCGTCTTTTTTTAATATTTCTATTCCTGATGATATTGTATCTTCTATTGTTTTTCCTTCAGTATATAAAACTGGGTGAACATTTACAGAAACTGCTAATTGATTGTATGTTTTTTCGTTATCTGTTATAGCAAATATTGGGCATCCTGCTCCTAATCCTGCTAATTTTCTTATAGAATCTCCTTTATGTGTGTATGCAACTATTGCATCTGCTTTCATTTTTTCAGCTGTTATACATGTTGTATAGGCTATTGATGTTTCTACATCACTTGCTATTTTGTTCATGTCTTTTCTATTAAATCTTTTCCAGTATTTTATATCTCCTTCTATTGCTTTTGAAATTTTATCCATTGCTTCAACACATTCAACTGGATATTTACCCATAGCGCATTCCCCTGAAAGCATTATAGCTCCTGTTGCATCATATACTGCATTTGCTACGTCACTTACTTCTGCTCTTGTAGGTCTTGGGTTTTGTGTCATTGATTCTAACATTTGTGTTGCTGTTATTACTGGTTTACCAACTTGATTACATCTTTTTATAAAATGTTTTTGAACAATTGGTACTTGTTCCATTGGTATTTCAACTCCCATGTCTCCACGAGCTACCATAATTCCGTCTGATACTTCAAGAATTTCTTCGAAGTTGTCTATACCTTCTTGGTTTTCTATTTTAGAGATAATTTTTACTTTTTCTCCACCATTAGCATTTAGTAAATCTCTTATTGCTTTGACATCAGCTGCTTTTCTTACGAATGAAGCTGCTATATAGTCAAATCCTCTTTTTATTCCTTCTGTAATGTCATCTATATCTTTTTTAGTTAGTGCTGGTAAGTCTAACTTAACACCAGGAACGTTCATTGTTTTTCTGCTTCCTAGTTTTGCTGTATTTAAAGCTTTACATACAATGTCTTTTCCATTTATTTGTGTTATTTCGAATTCTAGAGCTCCGTCATCTACTAATAGAGTTGATCCTACTTTAACATCTTTGTATAATTCTTTATAGCTGATTGATGTTCTTTCGTTATTTCCTATAATATCTTCATTTACAAATGTAAATGTTTGTCCTTCTTCAATTACAACTTTTTCATTTCCTGTTTCTAGTACTCCTGTTCTTATTTCTGGTCCTTTTGTGTCAAGAAGTAATGCAACTGGTTTATTTAAAGCTTTTCTTACTTTTTTAATTGTTTCAATTTTTTCTCCATTTTCTTCATATCCACCATGTGAAAAATTGATTCTTGTTACATTTAATCCTGCTTTGATTAATTTTGTTAGCATTTCTTCACTTTCACTTGCTGGTCCGATTGTTCCAACTATTTTTGTTTTTCTTAAATTTGTTTTCATTTTTATTCCTCCCTTTTTTAACACAATTGTTATTATATCACAAATTTACAATAAAATTCAATATTTTTGTAGATTTTTTTGTATTTAATTAGAAAAAATAAGTATCATGCAAAACTTAAGAAATCCAAAGTTCTATTATAGCATGTAAAGTTTTTGAATCTTCACTTTCAATTACTACTATATGCTTTTCATTTTCAAACGCATATTTACATTTAACACTTTCGCCTAATTTTATCTCTTTTTTGTACATTATTCTTAAATTATCAAATGGTCTTAAATTATATACATCTTCTGGTAATGCTTCATATGCTAAACTTAAATAATAAAGATTATGCATATGACCTATTACATCTATATCTTTTCTTTGTACTGTATATATTATCTCTCTTTCATAATTATTGGGTACTTTTAACTTTTCTAAATCATCTACTTTAAAAACCTCTTTTTGTGGCTCTGATTCATATTTTGCTGCCATTTTAGGGTCCACTCTTGATATTTTTCCCGTTTTACTATTTACTAATAGCCATTTAGAAGTTGCAATAACACATAAATTATTTTCATCATCATATACTTCAAAATCACGATATGCATAAAACTTTTCTATATTTTTAGACCATGTATGTATTTCTAATACTTGTCCATATTTAGGTCTCTTTAACACTTTTACTTTCCAATCTAATAATAACCAATTTAAATTGGTTTTTGAAGTTGTTTTTACTCCATATCCCACACTATCAGAATGATATGCAGCAATATTTTCTAAGTATTCTAGTATTGCTATATTACTCACTTCGTCGCCTTTCCAGACATCTTTTAATCCTATTTTAAACTTTTCTTTATATATCAATGTTTTTTCCTCCTTCTTGCGAGGGGCAATTTGGGACGTTTCCCAATGGGACATTTTGTCCAATCTGGGACACTTCTCATTATCTGGGGTAAGTTGCTGTTTTCATGGGTAGCATAAGATTAAGGTGCTTGGGGGTATATATTAAAATTTTTATA
>CALXUW010000112.1 GCA_944391795.1 uncultured Clostridia bacterium | reverse complement strand
GAATTAAGACTAAGTTATTAATTTGTTTATTAAGCGAACAAAAAAACAAATAAAGTGTTGAAAGCAATAGCATTTAAAGGATTAGAAAAAAAGATAAAAAAATTGCCTACATTTACTTGACACATACCTCTTGCTTTTTTATTTTATGTAAAATTTGACTTTTTTTAAAAATGAGTGTATAATAAAAGTGTATACTTATATTATTGCCTAAAGGGCAGAAAGGTGAGCTCATATGAAATTTTATCCCCTAGACTATCAACCGCCTCAACTGGACAATGTGTGCCTGAAATGTAGAGGCGAGTACTTCGATCACCAAACCCCCGGAATGACGGGGGCAAAAGTCCTTGAAGTATTCGGGAAAAACTCGAATGCTTGCGCGCCGAGTTTCCGGGATGGAAAGTTTATTATCCATTGCCCTTACCACAAATAGGCACCAAAAGGCATCTCGTTCTGAGATGCCTTTTGGCTTTTATTTTTACCTTTTTATTACCAATTTATCAAATTTAGAACAAATATATTTATCTAATTTATCCATAAAAACATTTGGCTCTATCTCCTTTTTAGCTACCATATCTAATCCTTTTTCCCAACTTGCTGTAAGTTTTGGATTTAGCATATCTGGCATTGATACATTTACTATATCATATATGTTTTCACCTTTATTTGTTGGAGTTACTATTTGCGTTTTTGAATTTATATCTATATATTTTATTTTTTCTAATTTTTTTATTATTTCTCCTCTTGTTGCACTTGTACCTATTCCTGCACCTTTTATTTGTTCTCTTAGTTCTTCATCTTCTATTAGTTTTCCTGCGTTTTCCATAGCTAGAATTATTGAACCTGAATTGTACCTTGTGGGTGGAGTAGTTTCGGCTTCTTTTATTTCATAATTTTTTACTGGTATTTCTTGACCTTTTTTTAGTTTTTTTAATATTTCTAAATTGTTATTTTCTTTATTTGTTTGTACATTTTGAGAATTATTGTTTTGTGGTGAATCTTCTTTTTGCGTATTATTTAGAGCTTTTTTGTTATTTTTTTCTATTGGTTTTAAAATTTCTAAATATCCTTGGTTTACTAAAATTTTTTCACTGCAATAAAAAGTTTCGTTTTCTACATTTATTGTTAATTGTATTTTGCTATATTCTGCAGGTGGATAGAATATTGCTAAAAATCTTTTTACTATTACTTTATATATTTGTTTATTTAAGTCTGATAGTTGATTATAGTTTTCATATCCTTGTCCTGTTGGAATTATTGCATAGTGGTCTGTTATTTTACTATCATTTACATATTTGGTTTTAAGTAAATTTGTAGAATATTTTTCTTGTATCATTTTATTTATATAATTTTGTATTTCTTCATCTTGAAATCTTTTGGCAATTCCATTTAAGTTTTTTGTTATTTCTTTAGCAACTGCTGTTGAAAGCACTCTTGCATCTGTTCTTGGGTATGTTACTAATTTTTTTTCATATAGGTTTTGTATTATTTCTAGTGTTTCATCTGGTTTTATTTTAAACCTTTTTGTACATTCATTTTGTATTTCGGCTAAATTAAATAAAAGTGGTGCATTTTCTTTTTGTTTAGATTTTTTTAATTCTGTTATTGTTGCTTTTTTGCCTTCTAAACTTCTTATAAATTCTTTTGCATCATTTTCTTTTTTTAAACCTGTTTCGTTATATAGTTTGTATGATTCATATAGACTTGATTTTTCTTTTATTTTCCATTCTGCTTTAAATGATGAAGAATCTTCACCAAATTCTCCTACAATTTTATAATATTTTGTTTTTACAAAATTTCTTATTTCTCTTTCTCGTAAAACTACCATTCCTAGTACACAAGTCATTACTCTTCCTACTGATATTGAGGCTTTTTCTTCTTGTATACTTTTGGCTAGTCTTTTTCCGTAAATTATTGAAAGTAATCTTGAAAAGTTTATTCCTATTAAATAGTCTTCTTTTGCTCTTAGATATGCACTATCTGATAAACTATCATATTGGGATAGATCTTTTGCTTCTTTTATTCCTCTTAATATTTCTTCTTCTGTTTGGGAGTCTATCCATACTCTTTTTAATTTTGCTTTTGGGTTTGGCTTTGCCATCATAAATACAAGTCTTTGGATGTATTCTCCTTCTCTTCCAGAGTCTCCTGCGTTGTATATTTCTTCTACATCTTCTCTTTGTAATAAGGTTTTTACTATGTTAAATTGTTTTTCTACATTTGGTATTATTTCATATTTCCATTCTTTTGGTATAAATGGTAATGTGTCTAGTCTCCAAAATTTTAGTTTTTCATCATATTTTTCTGGATAACTCATTGTTACTAGATGCCCTACACACCATGTTATTATCCAATCTTGTGATTCTAGGTAACCGATCTTTTCTATTTGCTTTTATTTTTAAAGCTTTTGCAAATTCCATTGCTACAGATGGCTTTTCTGTTATTATTAATTTTTTACTCATTTTATCATCCTTTATTTTGTTTTTTGATTTATGTATTTATTTGCTTTTTCTTTTATTTCTTCCATTCTTTCTTTTGTCTTTTGATCTTTAAAGTTTACTCTTTTTACTATTTTTTCTATGTAGTTTTCTTGTTTTATTTTGTTAAAAGTTTCTTTAAAATTTATGTCGTAGATGTAGGCTATCCAGATTACCATGTTGTCTATATTGGTTTTTATGTCTTGATATAGTATTGGCTCTTCTTTTAAGAAATTATTATAGATTTTATCACTTAAAATTTCTTTGGATATATCTTCTGTTTTAATTGATACTGCGTTTTCTATTTTTTTGGTTGTTACTATTCTATATATGTCTAGTTTGTCTGCATCTCTTATTATTTTACAAAAAAGTTGCTCTTTTTTTGTTAGATTATCATTTATTTTTATCTTATTGTGATTTTCTATTGCTTTGTAGATTATATTATCATATTTGTTTTCTTCTATATAATTTCTAATTTTTCCTTCAGTAAATAGTATTGATAGTGCTTTTGTTGCATGGTTTATGCTTTTTTTGTCTAAATATGTATTATAATTTTTTATTTGTTCAAATCTTCCTATGTCATGTAATAGACCTATTAATTCTGCAAGTTTTATTTCTTCTTCTGAAAGATTTAAGCTTTTGGCTATTTCTTTGGAATTTTTAGATACTTTATAGGTGTGGTCTATTTTTACTTTTATTCTATCATTTGTTATATCATAATTTTTTGTAAAATTTTTAAACTCTTGTTTTGCTTTTTCTATGTTTATCATGTTTTTTTCACCTTCTTTTGGTAATTTTATCATTTCGTTTTGTTAATTTCAAGGTTTGTTTTTTATTTAGAAAAAGAAAAAGGGGAAAGACTTGCATAATATCTCTCCCCTCTTTTTTGTCTTAATTAGACCAATTGAATTGGTCCAATCATTTTCATTTCCATACAATTTGAAACAAAAATAATTTGTCTTTCTACATTCTTCACAGTACTTTGTACTGCAAAGATTAAACAAATTCTTTCTTTTGACTTGGTAATTGCTACCTTGCCAGAATCTACAAGGACTTCCAATTTTTCCCGTTCAAAATTGGTTTTTATCTCTTGTTTGTATTTTTCACTTTTCCAGACAATAAGATAATTTTTCCCTGCATTTTTTGCTTCTTGCAATTGCAAGAGAAGATCTTTTCTTCTTTGCTGTTTGTTCTCCATTATGGTTTAAAATCCTCCTTGATACGCAAAATATATCTAAGTTACGATTAGAATTATATCATATTTTCTAGTAAATTGGCAAGATATTTTTAAAAAGTCAGATAAAGAGTTGTAACTTATTTTGTTACAACCCTTTATCCTTTCTAAATAAAGTCTACCGGTCCTTTTACAGACCGGGTATCCAACTCACGATATAATCTCGCGAGTCCTGTTTTACCATTTGCCTCAATTTTTTTTAAATCCAGACAGATACATACCGTTAGGTATCCATCTCCTGTATCTATTTGCCATATTGCAAATGGCCTCTTTTCCGAAATAGTAGCTTGTGTGCGTTTTGATTTTTCCTGATCCCATGAAAAAGCTTGTTTTGCTTTTTCATCTTTCCAAAATACAATTTGACTCATGCCCTGCTTTTGGGCCTTTTCCAGGCTTTTTTGCAGCCTTTTAATCTTTCTGACCTTTTGGTTTTTCTTTAACCATCTTTCTAACCGCATAGTAACCTCCATTTCCTTTCAAGAGCCTATATTCGTATATGTGAATTATACCATAAATTTTATTATTTGTATAGTTTTTTATTTTTCTAACGTTTCATTTTCTTTCTTCTTCTTTCTTCCAAAGAATTAATAAATACGACAATTTAATATTAACCTTATAAAAACGAAATAATTATGAAAATAAAAAAATGATCAAATTAAAATTTTTAAGCATATCTTCTTTTTAAATAGCTTCACAATAAAATTCTTTTTTTAAAAAATAAACTCTCCTCCATTCCCCACAAAATACCAAATTTCCCTTGATTTTCCGCTCAAAATATATTAAAATATACATATAATTTTTTAGACCTAAAATACGATATACTAAATACTATATTTATATCCAAGTTCAAAATCTTATAAATATAAAATAAAAAAGAAAGGAAGTAAAACATTATGGAATACAACTTTAACCAAATAGAAAAAAAATGGCAAGACTATTGGGATGAAAACAAAACCTTTGCAACTGATGTCTGGGACTTCACTAAACCCAAATTTTACGCTTTAGATATGTTTCCATATCCATCAGGGCAAGGTCTACACGTAGGCCATCCAGAAGGATATACAGCAACAGACATTATCTCAAGAATGAAAAGAATGCAAGGATACAACGTCTTACACCCTATGGGATGGGATGCCTTTGGTCTTCCAGCTGAACAGTATGCAATAAAAACAGGAAATCATCCTGCAAAATTTACACAAAATAATATAGCAACCTTCAAAAGTCAATTAAAAATGCTAGGACTTTCTTTTGACTGGGACAAAGAAATATCAACATGTGACCCTAGTTACTATAAATGGACACAATGGATTTTTAAACAATTATATAATGATGGTCTAGCTAAACTAGTAGAAATGCCTGTAAACTGGTGTGAAGGTTTAGGCTGTGTGCTATCTAATGATGAAGTAATAAATGGTAAAAGCGAAAGAGGAGACTTCCCAGTAGTTCGCAAAAACATGAAACAATGGGTACTAGACATACCAAAATATGCTGAAATCCTATTAAACGGTTTAGACGATTTAGATTGGCCAGAATCAACAAAAGAAATTCAAAGAAACTGGATAGGAAAATCTGAAGGAGCCGAAGTAACATTTAAAGTAGCAGATTTTAACGACTTACAATTTACAGTATTTACTACCAGACCAGACACTCTATTTGGAGCTACTTACTGTGTACTTTCACCAGAACTTGATTTGGTAAATAGAATTACTACTTCTTCTCAAAAAGAACAAGTAGAAGAATATAAAAAACTAGCAGCTTCAAAATCTGACCTAGAAAGAACTGAACTAAACAAAGAAAAAACTGGGGTATTTACAGGTAGTTATGCTATTAACCCTGTAAATGGCAAAAAAATACCTATTTGGATTTCTGATTATGTACTATCTACCTATGGTACTGGTGCAATTATGGCGGTTCCTGCACATGACCAAAGAGATTATGAATTTGCAAGCAAATTTGGTATTGAAATTATACCAGTCTTAGAAGGTGGAGATATCTCAAAAGAAGCTTTTGTAGAAGATGGAAAACATATTAATTCAGACTTTTTAAATGGTCTAGATAAAGAAAATGCAATTAACAAGATGATTGAATATCTTGAGGAAAATAAAATAGGTAAGAAAAAAGTAAATTATAAACTTCGTGAATGGATTTTTGCAAGACAACGTTATTGGGGTGAACCTATTCCTATTGTTTATTTAGATGATGAAATGAGAGCACTTGCAGATTCAGACCTACCTTTAGTTTTACCAGAACTTGAGGACTATGCTCCTTCTAAATCTGGTGCTTCTCCACTAGATAAAGCTACAAATTGGGTAAATACTACTTTCGAAGGCAAAAAGGCTAAAAGAGAAACAAGTACAATGCCAGGAAGTGCTGGTTCTAGCTGGTATTTCTTAAGATATATAGACCCTAAAAATGATAACGAATTTGCAAATAAAGAATTACTTGAACATTGGATGCCTGTTGATTTATACATGGGTGGACCAGAACATTCAGTTGGACATTTATTATATTCAAGATTTTGGAATAATTATTTATATAATAAAGGATTAGTTCCTGTAAAAGAACCATTTTCAAAACTTCGCCATCAAGGTATGATTTTAGGTACAAATGGTGAAAAAATGAGTAAATCTAAAGGAAATGTTATTAATCCTGATGATATGGTTAAACTTTATGGAGCAGATAGTTTAAGAGTTTATGAAATGTTTATGGGGCCAATAGATGCTTCTAAACCATGGGATCCTAATGGTATTGATGGTTCTAAAAAATTCTTAGAGAGAGTTTGGAGATTATTTACTGAATCTAATAAAATTAAAGATGAAGAAAATAAAAATCTAGAAAGAATTTATCATTACACAGTTAAAAAAGTTACAAATGACTACGAATCTATGAATTTTAACACGGCCATTTCTCAAATGATGATTTTTATAAATAGTTGTTATAAAGAAAATATTTTACCAAAAAATTATATGGAAGGATTTTTAAAACTATTAAATCCTGTTGCTCCACATATTACAGAGGAACTATGGAATTATTTAGGTCATAATAATACAATAACTTATGAAAAATGGCCTACATATGATGAAGACAAAACTAAATCACAGGAAATTACACTTCCAATTCAGTTTAATGGTAAATTAAAAACAACTATAAATATTTCTATAGATGAAGACGAAAACAGTATTAAAAATAAAGTTCATGAAGCTATTGATTCTAAATTAGATGGCAAGACTATTGTTAAAGAAATTTATGTTAAAAATAAAATTTATAATATTGTTTTAAAATAAAATTAATAAACCTATTAGATATGATTCTAATAGGTTTATTCTTCCTTAGAATCTTTGAAAAAATTTTTAAAGAATAAAAAATTAATACGAATAAAATATTAAAATTATATTTCTTTTAATTTTCTATTGTGATATTCTAACATGATTCCATAATCTCTTTCAATCATGTCTAATTTTTTAGAATTTTCTAATAGAATTCTTCCATGTTCGTTTTCTATAATGTCTATTTTCTTAGAATTTTCTAATAAAATTTTTCCGTGTTCTTTTTCTATTATGCCTATTTTTTTTGAGTTTTCCGCTAGAATTTTTCCGTGTTCTTTTTCTATTATGCCTATTTTCTTTGAGTTTTCCGCTAGAATTTTTCCGTGTTCTTTTTCTATTATGCCTATTTTCTTTGAGTTTTCTGCTAGAATTTTTCCATGCTCTTTTTCTATTATGCCTATTTTCTTTGAGTTTTCTGCTAGAATTTTTCCATGCTCTTCTAACATTTTTCCGTGCTCTTCAAGTATTTTGTCGTGTTCTAATAATTTATTTTGCACATTAGCCAAAATTTTGTCATGTTCTGATAATTTATTTAGTACTTTAAATAAAATCTTGTCATGTTCTGATAATTTATCTAATACTTTAAAGAGAATTTCATCTTGACTATTTACTTTTGAAAGTATTTCTAGCTGTATTGCGTCTCTTTGTTCTTCTGTCATATTTTCACCTCCTTTTCTAATTTTTTCTGTGTTACTTTTTTTAACACGTGAACATTATATACTGATTTTACCTACTTGTCAACAAGATTTCATCGACAAAAAATGACATCTGATTTTTAATTTTTACTCTAATTTTTACTTTTATTTCAATTTTATTTTTATCTCAATTTTATTTTTATTTAAATTTTATTTTTATTTAAATAATTTGTTACACAAATGTAATGAAATTTTAATGATATTGAAATACATGTTTTAATAATTTATTGTATAATATTATTAGTATATTATAAGGAGTTTTATTGATGAGTGTAGAAACCGATTTAAAAAAAGATGGAATTGAAGTTGTTGAAAAATTAGATACCTTAAAAATTAATTCTATTGCAAGAAACATTTCAGTAAAAATTTGTGATACTTTTCCAAATTTCGGATTAAATCAAAATGAATTGTTTATTAGGTTATCTAGATTAAATATGTATAGGGCAAAAATGCCTGAAGGTATGGCTGAAGCAAATTATTTTTATAAAAATACTTCTATTTATTTTAATGAGCATATTGCAGATGAAGATTTAGAAGAATTTGCAATGCATGAATGTATTCATTATATTCAAGAAGTTAAAGATAAAAGAAATTATTTAATAAGAATGGGACTTTGTGATTATACAGAATTTAAAATTTATGGATTAGGTTTAAATGAAGCAGCTGTGCAACTGATGTCTTCTAAAATCAACTCTATTCCTAAAGAATATGTAAAATATTTTGGAATAAGTTTTGAAACTACTAGTCCATCATATTATCCTCTTGAATGTTGTTTGGTAAATCAACTTTCATATATTACAGGTGAAGATGTTTTATTTGAAAGTACATTAAATAGTAATGATAATTTTAAAAATAAATTTATTGAATTAACTTCTCTTAAAGCTTTTATGGCAATTCAAAATGCAATTGATGAAATTCTTTTTAATGAAGAAGAAATAATAAAATTAAATAATAAAATAATTGGTGTTGATGATAATAATAGAAAAGTTGATAATATGGTTAAAAAAATAGATGAGTTAAAAAATGAAATTTCTTTAACTTTTTTAAGAACTCAAAACCTTATTATTTCAAGTTATTTTGATAATGCCTTTTTAAGAATAGAAACTTTAGAAGATGTTGAAAATTATAGAAGAAAATTATATTCTTTTAAAGATTATTTAGGATTTTCTGAAGGGTATACATTTTTTAATGATTATTATATTTCTAAAATGGATGAACTAGAGAAAAAATATAATTCTTTAGAAAATGAAGATTCTAATGTAGAAAAATCTATTAGAATTATTTCAAAAAAAGAAGGATTATTTATTAAGTTTTTAAAGGCTATTAAGAAATTTTTATTTGGAAGCTCTACTAAAAAAGAAAATGAGCAATTATAACAAACAATTAGAAAAGAGTATGAATAATTTTTAAAAATAATTAAAAGAAATGATTAATTAAAAAACTATTAAAAAAATAATCAATTAAAAAGCTATAAAAAACAGTTATATAGTAAATCCTTTTTACTATATACTGTTTTTTTATTTTTTATCAGAATTTAAATTTTAATTTTATTAACTATAAAAATTAAAATATTTTTTGCTAATATATGTTTTTACTAATAAATGTTTTACTTAAATTTTTAATTAACTCTATATTAATTTTTGATTAACTCCATATTAATTTTTGATTAATAACCTATTTTACAAATTAGCTATATTTTCAGCCGCTTCTCTACCTGTTCTAGCTGCCCAAGCAACTGTTCCGTTTTTGCCCTGCTACATCTCCTGCTGCAAATATTTTTGGATTAGATGTTTGATAATTTTCATTTACTTCTATATTACCCCATTTATTTAAATTTAAGTTTAAGTCTTTTACATAGTCTTCTGGTTTAGATCCTAGTGCCATTATTACATAGTCTACATCTATTATATAATTACTTCCTTCTACATTAACTGGTACAGGTCTTGGGTCTGTTTCTTTTTCTACTAATTTAGTTTTTATAAGTTCTAGTTTTTCTACTTTTTTATCTCCTATTATTTTTACTATATTATTTTGAAATAAAAACTCTATTTTTTCTTTTTTTGCATCTTCTATTTCTTTATTTTCTGCTGGCATTTGTTCTCTAGCTCTTCTATATATGATTTTTACTTCTTTTGCTCCTAACCTTTTTATAGTTCTTGCGCAATCCATGGCTACATTTCCACCACCTATTACTGCAACGGTTTTTCCTTCATAGCCTGGATGGCTTTTATATTCTAAAAGTTCATTTCCTCCATATACACCTGGTAAATCTTCTCCTTCTACTCCCATTTTAGTAGATTTATTTGCTCCTATACCTAAAAATATTGCATCATACTCGTCTATTATATCATCTAATTTAAAATTCTTTCCTAATTCCATGTTGTATTTTACTTTAATTCCTAAATTTAATATTTCATCAACGGTTTGCTTTACTTTTTCTTTAGGAAGTCTAAAATCTGGTATTCCATAAACTAGTAAGCCTCCTAGAAAATTATACCTTTCATATATAGTAACATTTATTCCATTTTTAGCTAAAAATGCTGCACATGTTAATCCTGAAGGTCCTCCTCCTATTACAGCTACTTTTTTATTATTGTTATTTTTGTTTCTTTCGATTTCTGTTTTATAGATATCATATAAACTATTTTTTTGCTCCATTGCTTTATCAAAAACAAATGCTTCTATATCTCCTATTTGTACAGGTTCTTGTTTTATTCCTCTTACACATGAACCTTGACATTGTTTTTCGTGTGGACATATTCTTCCACATATTCCAGGCAAGACGGTCGTTTTTGATAAAGTTTTGTAAGCTTCTAAATAGTTTCCTTCTTTTACTTGACTAATAAATTGAGGTATATCATTTCCTAGAGGACATCCTTTTTTAGAACATGGCTTTACTTTACAATTTAAACAATAATTTGCTTTTTCTAATATTCCATCATTTTCTTTATTCATTTTATTCCCTTCTTTATATATAATTAATTTTGCTTTTTATTTTATTATAACTTTTGTTTTAAGTCAAAGCTACTGACTCTTTATTCAAGTTCTTGAATTACTTTTTTTAAGTCTTGTATAAAATCAATTTTTTTAGTTTCATCTCTTAATAAAGCTGCTGGATGAAATGTTGGCATGTATTTTATTCCTTTTTTTTCTACCCAAATTCCTCTACTTTTAGTTATTCCATATTCTTTTCCTAATATATTTTTTAAGGCTACACTTCCTAAAAGTACAATAATTTTAGGTTTAACTAATATTACTTGATTTCTTAAATAATCCAAACATGCTGCTGCTTCATCGTCTTCTGGGTTTCTGTTTCCCGGTGGTCTACATTTTACTACATTTGCTATGTATACTTCTTCCCTTTTTATTCCTACAGCTTGAAAAGCCATGTTCATTAGTTTTCCTGCTCTTCCAACAAATGGTTCTCCAAGTCTATCTTCGTCTGCACCGAGGGCCTTCTCCTATAAACATTAAATCTGCATTTTTATTTCCTGTTCCAAATACAATATTTTGTCTGGTTTTACATAACTTACATTTATTACAATTAACTATTGAACTTTCTAATTCTTCCCATGTCATTAGTCTAGTTTAGAGAATAAAATTCTCCTTATCTCCTTTCCTTAGCTTAAATTTACTTCTATTTTACACATTTTTCAATTAATTTTATTTTATCTTTTTCATTCGTATTTATTATAGCTTTTGTTCCTATTGGTATTACTGTTTTTGTTTCTATATGTCCAAAGTTATTTGACTTTATTATTGGAAAATTATAATTATTCTCTAGTACATCTAAAATGATTTTTTCTAATTGTATTTTGCTTTCATGTTCATAATTTCCAATCCATAAGCCTTTAATTTTATTAAATACTCCATTTTGTTTCATATAATATAAATGATTGCTTACTAAGTCTGGTGGAGATTCTAGTCCTAATTCTTCTATAAATAAAATCTTATCTTTAAAATCTACTTTATATTTTCCTGCAACTAAATTTTTTATAAGACTTAAATTTCCTCCTATAAGTTCTCCGCTTAGCAATTCCATTTTTTATTGTTTTAAAAGGATCTTTGCTTTTTAATTCTAAACTTCCTTTTTCAAACCTTTCTATTATCTCATTAAAACTATATTCAGTTTCATCTGTTGCTATTGTTTTAAAATTTGTTCCACTAAATGTTACTAAACCTGTTTTATATGTAATTATATTTGTAATTGAGGTTATATCACTATATCCACATATTATTTTAGGATTGTTTTTTATTAGTTCATAATCTAAATATTCAAATGTTGTATTAGAATTAGCTCCACCTTTGGCACACCATATCATTTTTACTTCTTTATTTTTAAACATTTCATTTATGTCTTCTGCTTTTTGTTTTGGTGCCTCACTATATATGTTTGAATTTGAAAAAAGATTTTTTGAATATTTTACTTTATAACCTTTCTTTTCTACCTTTTCTTTTGCTTTTTGTAGTTCTTCTATATTTTCTCCTATTATCGGTCCTGATGGAGCAATTACTCCTATTAAATCACCTTTTTGTAGTTTTTTTGGTATTATCATATTTTAATCTCCTTGAATATTATATTTATATGGCTTTTAAATTTAAAGTTTTATAAACACTATATTTTTTATTTTACTATTTTAATTGTATTTTTTTATTATCAACCTTTTAAAGAAATTATAGCTGTATTTAAACCATATCCTTGTTTTTCAACTCTATATGAATGTATTAAATCACAATTACAAACACTACAAATTTTGCTATCTATTATATTTTCTTTTTTTAGTCCTCTTTGCTCTAGTAAAATTTGGTTAATTAAAACTGTATCAATATTCCATTTTTTATTAGGTATTTTTTCTTCTATAATATCTCCTATTTGTTTTAAATTTCTAAATTCAGATTCAAACATAGTTTTTACATCTTTTTCTACTTCAAAATGGCATTTTCGAATGCTTGGGCAAATATAGCATTGAATATCTTTGCAATTACATCCAAATTCTTCTATCATTTTATCTACTGCTTTTACAGATATTTTTTGCAAAGTTCCCTTCCACCCAGAGTGGACATTTGCTATTACTTTTTTTATTGGGTCAAAAAGTAGTAATAAAATACAATCGGCATTGGTTGTTGCAAGCACAAGTTCTTTTTTATTAGTAATTATACCATCTGTATTTAAATATTCTTCTACATTAAAATCTGGCTCATTTTTATTTATCTTTTTTGTTACTACTTTTATATTTGCAGTATGTTCTTGGTTTGTTTTTACTATATTAATATAGTTTTCTTCTATTGAATCACATAAAGCTTTATAATCGTTTATAGCTTTTTCATATTTTTCTTTAGGTAGACTTTTTTTATTTGCTCTTGCTGTTCTATAATTTCTATCTAACCCTAGGCTATATGCATGATTAATTAAGCTTTTATATTCTAACAACTTTTTAAACTGTAAGTATTGTATATCTCCATCTTTTTTATGTATAACATTATCATTTGATAAGTTCTTCATTTTTAAAAATATACTCCTCTCATATTTGCTTTTTAATTTGTCATTTCTTGGGTCATTTTTTTAATTATTTCTTGTTTAGATTTTTTATCTATATAATTATATTTATTGTCTTGCTTTTTTGGATTAAACCCACAAATTGGCTTGTATTCACAATACTCACAAGGAGTTTTTCCACTTTTGTTATATGGTTTTAAATCTATTTTTCCGCTTAAGATTTCTTTGGATATATCTTTTAGAGTTTTATATATGTAATCTTGCAAAATCTTAAATTCTTCTTTTGTTACTCCATTTGTTCTTTTTTCATTTACCAGTTTATCTTTTGTAATTGCTGCTGGAACCATTTTTGAAGTTCCGGTTTTTAGGTTTCTATCATTCATTTTAATAATTTTTACATCTGCAATTATTAGGCCTTTCATTTTAAAGTTTTTTCTGATTTGCTCTTCTATTTCTTCTTCTGAGAGTTTTCTATCTGATTTTATCATTTGTTCTAATAATGAAAAGTAAAATACTCCTGCTGATATTACATCTTCTTCTTTACATATTGCATCCATATATGTAAGTAATTGTATTTGAAGTCCTGCATATACTTCATTTAAATCTATATTTTTACTAGATGATTTATAATCTATTATTCTTATGTATTTGCCATCTTCTTCATTTGCTGTATCTAGTCTATCTATTTTTCCTGTTATTTCTACTTTTTCTCCGTTTTCTAGTTCTAAAATTATTGGTTTGTATTTTCCTTTAGGGCCAAATTCTATTTCTGTTCCTTCAACTTTAAAATCGCTATAAATTAGTGTTTCTATTATATATTTTAGTGCTTTGCTTACTATTCTTTTTAGTCTTTTTACTAAAACTATATATTTAGGTGTTGCTGTAAATATGTAATTTTTACTTAGGCTTAAGTTTTTATCTATTATTTGTGATACCATTTTTTCTATTATTTCTTCATCTAGTTCTGGTAATTTAAGTTTTTCTTCTCTTACTAGAGTAAAAAATTGATCTATTGTTTCATGCATAAATGAACCTGTGTCAAAACTATGTATTTTTAATTCTTCTTTTTCTTTTAGTTTTAAACCATATTGTAAATAATATGAAAATGGGCAACTTCTAAATTTTTCTAGTCTTGAGATGCTTGTTTTTAATGTTTTTCCATATAGTTTTCTTATGTTGTCTTTATTTATTTTAGTAGGTAAGTTTGTATATTCTAGGCTTTGTAGGTCATTTGAAAGTTTTTCATTCCATTTATTTTTGGTTTTGTAGTATTTATATAGTAAATACCATATTTTTTCTATTTCTTCTTTTTTCTTTAGTTTTGATATGTTTTCTAATAATTCTTCATATGAAATTTGCTCATTTATTAATTCATATTGTTTGGTTATTACATCACTTTTTTCTTCTAATTTTGGATATAATTTTTTTATTTTATGTATTAAAATTGAAGGTCTTAAAGTTTTTCCTTCGTTATCTGATGAAGCATATGATAGGTATATACTTTTTTGGGCTGTTGTAAAGGCTTTGTGGATATTAAAGTTATCTTCGTATAAATTTTCTATTGTTCCTTTTGCTAGTTCTAAACCATCTTGTTTTAGTTTTTTTCTATCTTCATCATTAAAAAAGCCTTCATCTTTATTTATGCTAGGAAATGTTCCATCATTTAGGCCTATTATAAATACTGTATTTACTTTGTGACTTCTTGACCTATCTACGTCTCCTAATATTACTTGATCTTGTGTTCCAGGTATTTTTCCAAGTCCACTTGTGTTTAGGCCTATTTTTATTATTTTACTGTATTTATCTACTGTAATTTTATCGTCTTTAAATATTAGCATTATTTCATCAAATATTTCTAATATTATTTTATAACTTTGTATATATTCATTTGCTAAGTCTATTAATCCCTTTTCTTCTAGTTCTTTTACTTTTTTTGATATTTTTTCTTCTATGTTTTGGTTTTTTAAAAAAAGGTATAGACTTTTTGTTATATTTTGAGCGGTTTTTTCTTTGTTTATTTTTTCTTTTAATTCAAATACTGGCATTAAAAGTTCTTTTCTTAGAGTGTTTAGCCTTTCTACTTTGCTTTTTTCTTTTTCTATATTATATGTAAAATCTTTTTTAAATTTATTTTGTTCTATTCCCCATTTTAGGCAATAGTTTTCTAATTCAAATATGTCATCTTTATCTATGTTTAAAAATCCTAGTTTTAAATAATTAAATACCGCTTCTTTTGTAAAATTTTTATTTATCATTTCTAATATTGAAAGTAAGTATTTTACTATTATATTTTGGTTTAAATCTCTTTTTTCATCAATAAATACTGGGATATTGTATTTATTAAATATAACTCTTACTAATGATGAATAATCTTCTATGTTTTTAGTTATTATTGATATATCCTTATATCTATAATTTTTTGTTTTTATTAGTTTTGTTATTTCTTTTGCAACATTTTCTATTTCAGAATATCTATTTTTTGCTAAGAAAAGATGTATGTTTTCCACATTTTCTTCATATTTTGTGGATTTTATGTTGTTTAAATTAGAACTTAGGTGGTTTAATTCTTTGGTTTTAAATCTATATGGTATTTTTAGGTTTATTGGTTTTTCTATCTCAAAATTGTTTTGCTTTGCTAGGTCTAAAATTTTAGAAAGTGTTTGCTTGTTTGAATAATATATGTCTATATCAGGATTTGTGTTTAATTCTAAATTGTCAACAGTTAAAGTTATATTTACTTCTTTTGCTTGTTTTACTAATTCTTTTATTACTTCATATTCTTGATAGGTAAATCCCCCAAATTCATCAAAATATATTATACTTTCTTTTGCAAAATTGGTTTTACTTAAATTTTTTGCAAGAAGGGTTAGTAAATCGGTTTCTTCTATGTATTTACCTGCTATTTGTTCTTCGAATTTTTCGTATACTAGTAGCATATCTTTTAATTTGGTTTTTAGGTATGGTTCTTCTATATTTTTAATTTCTTCTTTTAAATTATCTACCGTTATTCCATGTTTTTTAAATTCTGTTATACTTTTAATGCTTAAATCAATATTTTCTTCTGATTTTCCTAAAAATTTTAATTCTTTTTTATAGTTGTTTAAAATAGAATAAACTAGCATTGCTTTCCCACATTTTGATAGGTTACTTACATTTTCTTTTCCTACTTCATTTAAAACACGATATGCCATCCTGCTTAAGGTAATTACTTCTGCATTAATTACAGCTTTTGCATTTATCTTTTCCATTAGTTTTTTTTCTGCTGTAAATGAAAATTGTTCTGGTGTTATGATATATACTTTTTCACCTTGACTTACTTGCTTGCTAGCATTTGAAAAACAATATTCACTTTTTCCTGTTCCTGGTTTTCCATATATTATTCTTATTTTCATTTAGTCCTCCTATACAAGTTTTTTTATCCTTCTCTTCTCCAATAAAACAAATATTGCTGAGCAAGACCTGCTAAAGAACCGAACTTTTCTTTTGCTATATTTTCTATTTGTTTTTTGCTTACTTTTGTTTCATCTTCATTTTTTATATATAAATCATTCATAACTCTTCTTACCCATACATCAATTGGAAAAACTTCAAATCTTTTTAAACTTGAAAATAGCAAAATACAGTCTGCAACTTTTGGACCAACTCCTGATAATGTTAGAAGTTTATTTCTTACTTCTATTGTATTTTTATTTGTTTTTAGTTCTTCTAAATCGACCTTTTTTTCTAAGATCATTTTTGTTGTTTCATATAGTCTTATATCTCTAAATCCTAGTCCTAGGTCTCTATATTCTTTTACTGTTACATCTTTTAGGTCTTTTGGGGTTGGAAAAGTATAGTATTTTTTACCATTATAATTTATCTCTTTTCCATATTTTTTAGATAGTCTTTCGATTATTCCTTTTATTCTAGGAATATTGTTATTTGCAGATATTATAAAAGATATTATTGTTTCCCATAAATCTTGATTTAAAATCCTAATTCCACTTCCATATGCTACACTAGTTTTTAAGTTTTCATCTATATTAGATAAAGTCTCTTTTATTTTTTCATAATCTCTATTTAAGTCAAAATAATATTCTACAGTATCTTTTATATTATTTTTGCAAATTCCTTTAAATATTACTGTTCCATTTTGCTTTTTAACATTTAATACGTTTTCTTCAAATACTCCTGTATAACTGTTGTCTTCTTCTTTATTCCATCTAAAACATTGGCCACAATCGAATATATCTTTTAATTCGAAGGATTTTATGTTATTTATTTCATATCTTTGTTCTTGCATGGTTCTTTTTCTCCTTATTTTTTTCCTTTTAGATTATATAACAAATTTATGTTTTTTACAATTAGAAATATATGCTATTTTTTGGCTTTTTTATTATCTTGTTAGAATTCACAGTTAAAATAGACGGGATTTAGGGATGTTATATATAAAATTTATGTAATGACGAGTGCGATTGGAGTAAATAATAGCCCTTCTTAATATAAAATAAATGAGGAAGCGCGAAGAGATGTAGCGAGAGGCTCGTTTGTTTTATATTTAGAAGGGCTTTATTTACGTATTGAGCCGAGGAATGGAATAAATTTTATATATAACATCCCTAAATCCCATCTATTTTAACTGTGAATTCTAACACTATCTTAGCTTCTTTTGAATCCTTGTCCTACCACTTCTCTTGAATTTGTTATTATAATAAAACTTTTAGGATCTATTTTTTTTGCAATAATTTTAACTTGGGCTATGTCTTTTCTTGAAACAGCACACATAAGTATTAGTTTATCTTCATTAGTATACATGCCTTTTCCGAAAATCCCAGTTGACCCTCTTGTAACTTCTTTTCCTATTTCTTTTGCTATTTGTTCATTTTTATCTGAAATTATTAAAAATAATTTTGTAAAATATATTCCTTCGAAGAAGATATCAATCATTTTTCCCATTATGTATATACTAATTGCTGAATATAGCCCTATTTCTATTTCTTTGAAAAAAATTACATTAAAAGCAATAATAATTGTATCTATTATTATTATAATTCTACTTGTTGATATTCCTTTTTTATATTCTTTTACTAAATAGCTTACTAAATCAGTTCCTCCTGTTGATGCATTTACTTTTAATATAATTGCAGTTCCGTATTCCCATTATTATTCCACCATAAATACAGGCTAAAAATCTATCTTTAGTAAGAGGTGTTATTTTATCTAATATGTCTATAAATAAGGACAAAGCAGCTGTTCCTATCATAGATTTTATAAAAAAGCTTTTTCCAATTTTAAATATAGATATTATAAATAGTGGTACATTTATTAATACCATTATTGTTCCCATTGGTAAATTAAAAAGATAGTAGGTAATTGTTGCAATACCTGCTACACCTCCTGAAGAGAGTTGATTTGGAAGTAAAAATAAAGAAGTTGCAACTGCCATTATAAATGCTCCTAAAATAATTCCTAAAATTTCTACTATCAACTTTTTTATATTATATTTTTCTTTAAATAACATAAAAATCACCTTATTTTTAGTATTGGTAAATTAAGGTGATTTATACGCTTTTATTTTATTTTTGCTTTATTTTATTGTTTTCTTCTAAGAAGTCATTATATGTTTTTGTTATTTCTATTTTTGATTTGCCTTGTTTTATATTTTCATCTTGTTTTAATATTAAATCTACATCATATGTATCTTTTAATTTTATTATATTTTCTTTTTTATGTCCAATCACACTGTTTATGTCTATTGGATTTACTGTTACTTCTACTTCTTTTACTTTTACATTTAGTTTTTTTATTTTTTCTACTATTGCATCATACCACATTGCAGATTCAACTAGTTGTCTAAATGCTGGATGATATGGTCCTGCAACTACTTCACTTCCTTTTAGGTCAGGTGATGTTATTTTATTAGTAGTTTGAAGCCCTACTCTTATTACATCTATATTTTTGCTTGTAAACATTCTTATTAGTTGTTTACAAGTTTCTACTGCTTGTGCTAATGGTAATGGGTCATATATGCCTTCTTTAAATTCTTTTTCTAGTTTTGTGTTTTTTACTACTAGTACAGGGTAGATTCTTACCATTTTTGGTTTTAACTTTATTAGTGCTTTTGCTGTGTTTATTTCGTCTATTCTTGTGCTTTCTGGCAATCCTACCATCATTTGATGGCCTAATTTAAAACCATTCCATCTAATTAACTTTGATGCTTTTATTACATCTTGGAAAGTGTGACCTCTATTTGATCTTTTTAATATATAGTCATTTGCTGATTGTACTCCTAATTCTATTGTTTTTACTTTGTATTTTTTTAATCTTTTTAGAATTTCTTTATTTATGCAATCAGGTCTTGTTGAAATTCTTATGCTTTCTACTTTTCCTTGTTTTATGTATTCATATGCAAGTTGTAAGAGTTCTTCTTGCAAGTTTTCGTCTATTGCAGTAAAACTTCCTCCAAAAAATGCAATTTCAACTCCGTGCTTCTTCTTTTTCTATGTTTTCTAGGTAATTATCTATTATATTTTTTGCTTCTTCCTTTGTCATATTCTTTTTTTGCCCACTTATGGATTTTTGGTTGCAAAATATACAATCATTTGGACATCCTAAATGTGGAACAAATATTGGTATTATGTACTGTTTTTTCATAGATTTACCTCTTTTCTTTTTTTATATTTTCTAAAGCTTTTTTTGCAGCTTGCATCTGAGCTTCTTTTTTGCTTTTTCCTTCTCCATTTGCAAGTATTTTTCCATTTAAACTTACATTTGCTTCAAATGTTTTATCATGGTCTGGTCCTTTTTCGTTTGTTATTTGGTATTCTATTTTTACTTCTCCATGTTCTTGTAGCTTTTCTTGTAGTACAGTTTTATAATCTTTTATTCCTACATTTTTTGTTGATAATTCTATTTCTTCTTTTAGGTTATCTATTATAAATTTTTCTGCTTTTTTTATTCCACCATCTAAATATATTGCTGCAATTAGAGCTTCTACACTATCTGCTAGAATTGCTGGTCTTTCATTTCCTTTTGTTTGTTTTTCTGATTTTCCTAGATATAGGTATTTAGAAAAATTATGTTTTTTAGCTATTTTGTATAGGCTTTTTTCACATACTACTTCTGCTCTTGCTTTTGTCATTTCTCCTTCTTTTAATTTGGGATAGTTTTTGTATAAGTATTTGCTTGATATGAATTCTAATATGCTGTCTCCTAAAAATTCTAGCTTTTCGTTACTGTCTATCTTGTTTTCATATGCATATGATGTATGTGTTAGGGCTTTTTTTAATAAATTTTTGTCTTTAAATTTGTATTGTATGTTTTTTTCGATTTCTTCAATATCCAATTTTTTTCCCTCTTTTTTTCTTAATTAATTCATATCTATTATATACTATTTTGCAGATTTTGCAAGTGTTTTGTTATATTTTGCTTTTGGTTATAACTTGGGACTAAAATAGATTGTACCTAAGGGTGATATTTATATAAAATTTATTCCATTCCTCGGCTCAATACGTAAATAAAGCCCTTCTAAATATAAAGTAAATGAGCCTCTCGTTACATTCTTTGAGGCTTCCTCATTTATTTTATATTAAGAAGGGCTATTATTTACTCCAATCGCATTCGTCATTACATAAATTTTATATAAATATCACCCTTAGGTACAATCTATTTTAGTCCCAAGTTATAACCAAAAGCAAAATATACCAAAAATTTTTATGCTTTTTTTATGGACAAGTTTTGTTTGTTATTGTATAATAGATTTGTATTATTTTATTAAGGAAAGAGTTGAGAAGTTTATGATGAATGATAAAAATTCTTTTAATTATGATAATAGAAATTTATCAGAAGTTTTTAAAGAATTACAAGAAATACGAAATAATGATTTAAACAAAAAATCAAGCTCTTCTAATAAATCCAAAAAAGTAAAAAAGCAATTTTCTTTTCATTTTAATAATATAAATAAAAATTCAGATTTAAACCTTTCAAATATTGTTGTTGGATGTTCACTTTTGCTACTTGGAATAGCAATTTTGTTTCCTAAATCTTTAATGTTAAATGAAAGTTATGCAAAAGAAGAAAATTATGAAGAGGTTTCAGAATATGAATTAAATCGTCACAGTTTAAATATGCAAAGTATTATTTCTGAAAATTCTGGAATTGACAGAGTAAAAGAGCAAGTTGTAGAAGAACGTGATGTAGAATTTGAAACAACTTATAATAACAACCCTACACTTCCTAAAGGTGAAGAAATTGTTATTCAAGAAGGTACTTTAGGAAAAGATAAACTTACTCTTGTTAAAACTTATGAAAATGGAAATTTTGTTGAAGAAGTTATTTTAGCTAAAGAAAAACTTGTAGAACCTATTTCTAAAATTATAGATCTTGGTACTTCAGAATTCTTAGCAAAACATAAAGTACATATCGGAGATACAATGTATTTATTAAATAATGCTACATTAAAAGAATCTGCTGATGCTAATTCTAAAGATGTTGCAGAACTTAAATCAAGTATTGATGTTAAATTATTAGAACTTCCAAATGAAGAATGGTGTAAAGTTTCTTTTGATGGAATTGAAGGATTTATACAAACTGCAAAACTAACATCATCTTATACTACACCTAATATTGTAGAAAAAAATAGAATTCAAAGAATTTTATTAAAAGTAAATATTGATATGGAATTAAATAAATCTTCTGGCTTAACATTAAATGATTATAAGAAGATATTTACAAACTTACCAAGTGACACTAATAAAATATTCCAAGATAATTATCAAGTATTTTACAATATGGATAAGATGTATAATATGAATGGTATTTTCTTAGCATCTATTGCTATTCACGAAAGTAGCTGGGGTACATCTAAAATTGCTCAAGATAAACATAACTTATTCGGTTATGGTTCATATGATGATACACCTTATGAATCTTCATATGAATTTGAAACTTACGAAGAAGGTATACAAACTGTTGCTAAATCTTTAGTTAAATATTATTTAAATCCATCTGGTACAAAAATTTATGATGGTGAAACTGCTAGTGGTTGGTATTTTAATGGGCCTACACTTCAAGGTGTTAACACTAGATATGCAAGTGATAAAGATTGGCATAAAAAAGTTTATAATTATATGGAATTTTTATATGATAGGCTTGATTGATTTTTAAATGGAGGCCAATATGAGGAAAAAAATCAAAATTAAAAATGAAAAACTTGTCTTTGCTATTTTAATTATTGCTTTATTTGTTATATTTTTATTATACTATAATCTTGTAATTTCAGTTGTTTTTGCAAGAAATTCATATGCAAATCAGGTGATTGCAATTGCAGATGATAATGAAAAAACAGTTTTTAATGTTCAAAAAGTATTATTATATAGTAGTGCAACAGCAACTTCTGATTCAAAGGAACAGGCTTTAAAAGATATGAGTATATCTCAGTTTACTGATATTTCTATATATCTTGACAACACTGGCTCTTCTTCCCAATTAGTAAATGAAAATACTATAAAAGAATTGTATATTGATAATATTTCAATAAAGTCAAATAATGATGAGTTAGGTACAAAAGTTTTAAATTATAAAAATCCTTTAGATTTTGGAAAATATGTAGATATTGAGGAGCCACAAAATGGCAGAATAGATTTTAACATAGTAAATACAAACAATGAAAATGAAAACTCTGATTATTCTAAACCTACATTTTATACAGACTGTTCTAATCCTATTACTTTAGGATATGAAAATAAAGAAATTGTTAAAAATTATTCGGTTTCAGATGATCAAAATAGTGTTTCATATAATGGTAAAATTTTAAAGGAAGCAAATGTTAATATAAATGATATTAATTATACTTTAAGTTTTACTATAAATATAGTAAATAATTTAAATGAAAAATTTGTTTATAATATGAATTTAGATGTTGACTTAAATGATGAAAATGGCGGAATTTATAATGGTTACGTATATAAAAATACTGCCACTTCTGGTTTACAATATAGATTTTTTAGAAGTTTTTAATATAAAAAAACTTACTTACAATAATATTTTGTAGGTAGGTTTTTTTATTATCCTATTTTTTTATATATTTATTTTTGCTTTTTTATAAGTTATATCTTTAATAGATATACCATCTAAACTAATAATATATTCAATAATTTCTTTTTTACTATTTAATATTATTTTCTATGTCTTGAGTAGATTTAAATACATAAGAGTCAATCCCTTGACTGATTGCTGAAATAACATTTCTTTCTTTGTCATCAAAAAATACTGTTTCTGATTTTTCTAAATTATATTTGTTAACAAGTAAATTATATATTCTTTTATCTGGTTTTAGTATATGTTCTTGATATGAATATATCCCACCTTCAAATATACTATTTATATTTATTAAATTATTAATGTAATTGTAGCTCTCTTCTGTTATATTTGTTAATAGATATAACTTGAATCCTTGCTTTTTTAATGTTTTTATATAATCAAAATTTTTAGTTATCAAAGGATAGCTTTTTGATAAATTTTTCTTATTTAATATATACTTTAAATCTTCAAAATCTTTATAATTAGATAAAGTTTCTATATATTCATCAACTTTTTTATTTCCAAGTAAGCATTCTTTAAATCCTTTGCCATATGCAATTTTATATAGGGTGTCGCAATCTTTCTTTAATAATTTTTCTAAATTTTTCTTACTATCATCGAAGATAATTCCTCCAATATCTAGAATTATATTTTTTATATGTTTCATTTATTTCTCCTTTTCCTATAAATATTACTGTAATTTTACACTATCTATAAAAATTTATGTTTGACAAAAATTAAAATTCTGTGTATAATATAGATAGAAAATGTGGTTACCACTATAAATTAGTTATAACAACACATTCCCACTGGTCAAAGCAGAATGTGTTGTTTTTTTATTGTTTATTAGTCCACATTATGTATATAATACACAATAAGGCTACGTTTATAGTTAATGAAATCATAAATCCTAATATTAGGAAAAGTAAAAACTCTAACATATAAACACCACCTCCTTG
>CALXUW010000111.1 GCA_944391795.1 uncultured Clostridia bacterium | reverse complement strand
GATGAATTATTAAAAGATTGGATAGAGTTTAAATTTGAAAAATTAAAATCTAATTTAACTGACGAAGATAAAAAACATGCTCTTAATTATGATACTTTTTGCGAAAAGATTCTTAATTTTATTCCGGATAAAGATTCTGATTATGTTTCTGATGTTCTTGATGATTTTAGAGAAGAGTTATTAACTCATTGTGTTTATTGGAATGAGAAGTATTATAGGGCTGGTTTTTGTGATAGTATAAAAATAATTCATGTTAATATGGAAAAATAATATTTAATGGTATAGCTATTAAGTTTCCAAATTAATCATTTAAAATTAATTTTCATCTGTATAAAAATTAATATCAAATAAAAATGGATAAAGTGAAAATAAATCACTTTTTCCATTTTATACTTATTTAAATATTTCATTCCATTCTTCCGAATTTATTAGTTGATCTATTTCATTATTTAATTCATCAATATATGTTGTCGCAACTTCTTTATATAATTCTACATCATAGTCTTCATTAATCTTCAATTCTAAATAGAAAACATTTTTAGTTAATTCTTCTAAAATTTTTTTAAAAACTTCTTTTATATCATTATTTTCTGATTTTATAAAATTAATATTTACTTTATTTTTGAATTGAAATTCTAATACATCGTCATCATTTTCTTTTTTTAACTCTACTATTATCTTATCTTGATTCATATACTCTTCTCCTATCTTCAAAAGCTTCTTTACCGCCTTCTAATACTTTAATGCTTTCATCTTTCCAATTTTTCATTTCTTTATCGTTTTCTATATTTATTAATTCATTTGTGAATGGATTACCAATATATGTTTTATATTTTCCATTTTCATATGTTTTTAATATAGATGTAAAAGGCAATGTCCTAACTGCTATATTAGCATTATGAGTTGCTATAATTACTGTTTTCCCCATTTTCCCAAGTTCTACTATTCTAGGTACAATTACTGAATTAATAAATGTATTTCCTAAACTTCTTTCTGGTTCATCTAATAAATATACATCTGCATCTTCATATAATTTTTTATGCAATATTAGCATTATCTTTTCTCCATCCGATGGCTTATAGTATTCTCCTAATTTATTTTCATACTGTTTTTTTATCCCTATAAAATCTTTAGCTCTTAAATTAATCCTGTCAAATTCTTGTATTATATTATCTATCTTTTCACTAATCTCTACCTTAAGATTTTTATCTAATCCTAAGATTAAATTACATACCTTATTTAAATCACTAATGTTTTGTCCGTATTTGAATTCTTTTATTTTACTTTTAAATACTCTATGTTCAATAGATAAATATACTTCTTTTCCTTCATCAAGATTTCCTATTTTTTCTCTATTTTTTTCTGTTTTACTATTCATACACTCTTTGAAGTTTTTTATATGATTTTTTAAATTAAGGTAATTTTGCGAAAATTCTAAAAAACCTGTACTATTTGGTAAAGACTTTGATGTTGTACATAAATCTGCTTTTTGCTTTACTATTTTTATACTAGTATTAGTTAATTTATTTGAATAATATTCAATATATTCTGATTTTAATAAAGAAAAACATCCTTCTTTTATTTTTTTATTAATTTCTTTATATATTTTTGAATCTTCTGGATTCAAATATTTATCTAACTTATATTTGTCTATTTGATCCATAATATTATTTACTATTTTATATTCGTTTTTTAATTTATTTAATTTTGTATTATTTTTTAAAGTTGTTTTTAAAGATGTAATTTTTAATTTTGCTTTATTTTTATTATTCTTTTTTGTCTTTGAGTATTCAATATAATCATTAAGAGATGTTGGCAAAACTTCTTTCCAATTTCTTATAAAGTCAAGCATTTCTTTAATTTGACTTATATCTATATTAGTATTTGTCCTTTCTGTATCTTTAAATTTTAATTTTTGCTCAATTACTTCGTCTACCCCTGATGCTTTATACAAAGAATATTTATTTCCCTCTTGTAAATATTTATTCTTTAATCCATTTAAAACTGCCGTTTTTCCTGTTCCTTTCGCTCCGAAAATTATATTAATATCGTTATATATTGGTATTTTAATTTTTTCCTTCTTTGTATCATTTACCTTTATTTGAATTTCTTTTATTTTTTGCTCTTTTTTATTTAATAATGTATTTATTGTAGCTCTATCTTTTTTTGCTAATAAAATTAACTTTTCAAAACTATCTACATCTAACTTTAATTCTGGTAAATCGCAATTTGGATATTTATTCCAATCTTTAATATCACTCCCTAACATTGCTTGTATTCCGTTATCTAACATAATGCTCAAACTCTTAAAATTGCTTGGTTCAGAAAATATTCTATATTTTTCAACAATCTCATTTTTTAATATCTCTATCATTTCTTGACTAAAACTTTGAGATTTCTTGTAATCGTGAGCAATAAATATTGCGTCTTTATCAGCAAAAAATTTAACAAACTTTTTTAAATCTATTTCTACTTGGTCTGGTTGCCTTCCTTCTATAATCATGTTTAAAATGCTTTCAAATTCATTTACCTTATTAGGGTTATATATAACAATCAAGTGTCCTATAATATTATTATATTTAATATCTAACTCTATTCCAGGCCAAACTTGTGCAATTCCTTTTACACTCTCCTTCAATTCCCTATATTGTTGTATGTCAAATAGATTGTGATTTGTTACTCCAATAATTCTAACATTACTGTTAATTACTTTTTCTTTAAATAGCTCTGGCGTAACATTTCTTGTTTCATCATCTCCTGATTTTGTTTTTTTAGTATGGCAATGTAAATCAATTTTCATTTTTTTCTCCCTTTTCTATTTTATAATTTTTATTAGTATTTTTTGTCGAAACTTGTCCTTTATTATCAAAAAAGCAAAATAATCCTGTAATTAGTTTTAAAATTACTTTCATACTTTGCTTTTCATCTGTATCAATTATTTCTTTTTATTAATTCTTCTACAACTTTATATGCTGCTGTATAAG
>CALXUW010000110.1 GCA_944391795.1 uncultured Clostridia bacterium | reverse complement strand
AAAGGCACATATATAAGAAGTATATGAGAATGATTTTTATATTATAACTATATGATTATATCTCTTTTTAATAAATTATTTTGAAGTAAACCTATACCTATAAATTTTTTGTTATTATCATAAATTCTATATATTCCATCTTCAAGTTTTTTTGTTAGTTTTACTCCATTTAAGAATAATTTTATTTTTTCTTCGTTTAACACTATTTTGTTTTTTTGGCTAAAAACTTCTTCTATTGATATTATTTTTTTGTCTAGATATTCTTGATTTTTAGGGTTTTTTTCTAGTTCTTCTATTGTTATAGAATTATTTATATCAAATGTTCCCACCTTTAATCTGATTAATTCTTTCATATATCCTACTGTTCCTATTTTTCTTGCTATATCTTCACATAGACTTCTTATATATGTGCCTTTGGAACATTTTACAATTATTTTTATTTGCTTGTTTTCGTCATCTACATCTAATAGATTAATATCATATATTTCTATTTTCCTTTTTGGTATTTCTACTTTTTTACCTTCTCTTGCATATTCATATAGCTTTTTTCCATTTACTTTTATTGCAGAATATATGGGAGGAGTTTGAATTTGCTTACCTTTAAATCCTTTTAAGATTTTTTTTATTTCATCTTGGTCTAATTTTGGAACTTCTTTTTCTTCTATTATTTCTCCTTCTTCATCTGCTGAACCGAGTTCTTTTGCCTAATTGAATTTTCGTTTCATATGTCTTATCATGGTTTATTAGGTATTTGGATAATAATGTTCCTTTTCCTATTAGTATTGGTAATACTCCTTGTGCTAATGGGTCTAAAGTTCCAGTATGCCCTACCTTTTTTTTGGTTATTTTTTTTATTTTATATACAATATCATGTGATGTACATCCTTTTGGTTTATTTATTACTATTATTCCATCCATTTTTATTTTGTCACCTTTTAGATTTTAGATATTTTTTTAATACTGTAAAGTAGTTTTTCTTTTACTTGTTCTACATCTCCTTTTATTACAGCTCCTGCTGCTCTTGGATGACCTCCACCGCCATATACCATACATATATCTGATACATTTATTTGGTCAGAATTTGAACGCATAGAAACTTTGTATTCTTCTTCATTTTCTTCTTTTTGTCTTATGAAGATAGATATTTCTACACCTTCTATTTCCCTTCCAATGTTTACTAGACCTTCATGGTCTCCTTCTTTGGCATCTACTTTTTTTAAATCTTCATTTGTTATATATGAAAACGCTACTTTTCCTTCTTCTAGTAATTCCATTCTATCTATTACCATTTTTGTTAATTCAAAATTAGCTTTTGTTTTAGTGTTTAGAGTTCTTTTACAAATATCTGATATGTTTACACCTTTTCTTAATAAATCTGCTGCATATTCAAATGTATCTGCTGTTGTTGAAGGATATTGCATACCTCCTGTATCTGTTATTATTCCTGTCATTATACATGTTCCTATTTCTTGGTCTATTTCTATTCCAAAATAACTAAATATTGCAAGTAATATTTCTGCACATGCAGGTGATGCTGGATTTACATAGTTTATATCTGCATACATGTTGTTACTACCATGATGATCAATTATTATTGTTTTTTTGGCATTTTCAAAATATTCTTTGTTATCTAACCTCTTTAATGTTGCACAATCTAAACTTATTGCTAAATCATATTTTTCTACTTGACTTTCTTTCATAATTTCATTTATTGAAGGTAAAAAATCATACATTTTAGCATATTTTGAAATTATAATATCTGAAGATTTTCCTAATTTTTTTAAAGCTAATTTTGTGGCAAGACAACTTCCTATAGCATCACCATCTGGAGTTTCGTGTGTTAATATAACTATTTGTTTAGCATTTTTTATTTCTTCTAAAATTTCATCTAAAGTCATATAAAATATCTCCTTTTATTTATCTTCTTCTTTTTTTGGCATTATTTCTTTTAGTATAGTATCAATTTTTGCACCATATTCTAGTGAATCATCTAATTCAAATATTAATTCTGGTGTATTTCTTAAATTAATATTTCTTGCAAGTTCGCTTCTTATATATCCTGATGATTTTTTTAGAGCTGCTAGAGTATCTTTTATATTTTTTGAATTTAATATACTTACATATACTTTAGCATATTTTAAGTCATTTGTTACCTTTACCTTTGTTACAGTAATTAAGCCTGTTGCATTTGGATTTTTTAGTTTGTAGTTTATTATTGAGCTTAATTCTTTTTTGTATTCTTCATCTATTCTATTTAATCTTGTTTGGTTTTCAGGCATAATACATTTTCCTCCTTACTTTTAAATTATTAAAGAATGAAGGAATAAATTCCTCATTCTTTTATCTTTTTATTTCTTCCATAATATATACTTCTATAATGTCTCCTTCTTTTATATCATTAAAGTCTTCTATTTGAATACCACATTCGAATCCTTTTGATACTTCTTTTACATCATCTTTAAATCTTTTTAAAGTTGCAAGTTTTCCGGTCATGAATTACTACATTATCACGTATAACTCTTACACCTGCATTTCTTTCTACTTTTCCATTTAGTACATAACATCCTGCTATTGTTCCTACATTTGAAATTTTAAATGTTTGTCTTACTTCTACATTTCCTATTACTTTTTCTTCAAATTCTGGGTCTAACATTCCTTTCATTGCAGCTTCTACGTCTTCTATTGCTTGATATATTATAGAATATTGTTTAATTTCTACTTCATCTTTTTCTGCTGTTTGTTTTGCCATGTTATCTGGTCTTACATTAAATGCTATTATTATTGCATTTGATACTTTTGCAAGTGTTACATCTGATTGGTTTACTGCCCCTACTGCACTATGGATAACTTTTACTTTTACTTCTTCATTTCCTAATTTTTCTAATGATTGTTTTACTGCTTCAACAGAACCTTGTACATCTGCTTTTACTATTAAATTTAGTACTTTTAAGTTTCCTTGTTCCATTTGGGTAAATAAATTATCTAGTGTAACTTTTTGATTTGAATTTATTGCTTTTTCTCTTGCTTGACTCTTTCTTCTTTCTATTAAATGTTTTGCCATTTTTTCATTTTTTACTTCATAGAAGGTGTCTCCTGCTTCTGGTACATCTGTTAGTCCCATTATTTCTACTGGTGTAGATGGTGTTGCTGATTTTACGCTCTTTCCTTTGTCATCTTTCATTGCTCTTGTTCTTCCTATTGAAGAACCTACAACTACAGTATCTCCTACATCTAATGTTCCTCTTTGGACTAGAACTGTTGCAATTGGCCCTCTTGATTTATCTAGTTTTGCTTCTATTACTGTACCTTTTGCTTGTTTGTGAGGATTTGCTTTTAATTCTAATACATCTGCTTCTAATAATACCATTTCTAGTAACTGATCTATATTTTGATGATTTCTTGCAGAGATTGGAACAAATATTGTGTCTCCTCCCCATTCTTCTGGAACTAGGTCATATGCCATTAATTCTTGTTTTACTCTTTCGATATTTGCGTCTGGTAAGTCTATTTTATTTATTGCTACTATAATTGGTATTCCTGCAGATTTTGCGTGATTTATAGCTTCTATTGTTTGTGGTTTTACTCCATCATTTGCTGCAACTACTAATATTGCAATATCTGTTATTTGTGCTCCTCTGGCTCTCATTGCAGTAAAAGCTTCATGACCTGGTGTATCTAAAAATGTTATTTCTCTGTCATTTACTTTTACTTTATATGCACCAATTGCTTGGGTTATACCTCCTGCCTCTCCTTCTATTACGTTTGTTTTTCTTACTGCATCTAAAAGTGATGTTTTTCCATGGTCTACATGTCCCATTACTACTATAACAGGTGGTCTTGTTTCTAATTCTTCTTTTTTGTCTTCTGAATCGTCAAATAGTATATCTTCTTCTGTAACTGTTTCTTTTTTAGTTGCTGTTATTCCAAATTCTCCTGCAATTAAAAATGCTGTATCAAAATCTATTTCTTGGTTGATTGTTGCCATTATTCCGTAACCTAATAATTTTTTAATTACTTCTGCAGTTGTTTTTTTCATTTCCTGAGCTAAATCTTTTACAGTTATATTTTCTGGAATTTCTATTTTTGTAAGTTTAAATATTTTTTGTTTGTTTCTTTCTTCTTGGTTTTTTGCCTTTTTCTTGCCTTTTCTTCCTCTTTGTGTTGTTAGGTCATAATAATCTAGCATTCCACCATCTTGTTCATCAAACATGTTAGATAATCTATTTGTTTGTTTTAGTGTTTTTAATTTTCCTTCATCTATTTCACTATTTCTAGTATTTTTTCTTGTTTTAGCTTTTTTGTTTTGTTTATTTTCATCAAATTTATTATTTTTTTGCTTATCTAAACCTCTGTTGTATTCTCTTACATTTTCTTTTTCTATTGTCTCAACTGACATTATATTTTTTATGTTTCTTTCTATTCCTTTTTCGTCTAGAGGTTTTTTAGCGTATCTTTCTTGATTATTGTTTCTATTATTGAATTTATTATTATTTCTGTTATTATTATTTGAATTTCTTGCTTGATTATTCCTATTTTGATTATTATACATATTTGTTTGATTTCTATTTTGATTATAATTATTGTAGTTTTTGTTTTTAAAATTATTATTTCTATTTTCTTTTTCTTTATTTATTGGCGTATAAGGCTTATTTACTTTTTCTTGTGGCCATTTATTTACTTTTTGTTCTATTGCCACCTTTTTTTCTTCTATTTTCTTTTCTTCTACTTTTATGTTTTTTTCTATAACTTGCTCCATCATATTTTCTTTTTCTTCTTTTACATCCTTTTCATTATTTGTTTTATTAGAATTCTCTTTTTGTTTTTCATTTGTTTTTTCTTCTTTTTTTAGACCAAATAGCTCACTAACTGTCATAGGTTTATTTGGTTTGTTTCTGTATACTATGTTATAATCATTGCTCTTTTTTCTTTCGACAAATCCTATACTGTTTTCTTTTTTTTCTTCTTTTTTTATTTCTTCTTTTTTTGGTTCTTGTTCGTCTTTAGCAATTATTACTTCTCTTCTGATAATAACAGGTGCTTTTTCTTCCTTTTTTTGTTCTTTTTTTGGTTCTTTTTTCTTTTCTTGAACCTTAGTATTTTCTTCTTTATTTGCTTTTTTCTCTTTTAAAGTTTCTTCTATTTTTTTTGCATCATCTTCTTCTACTCCGCTTAGATGACTTTTTACGTTTAGATTTAAATTGTTTGCTACTTCTAATACTTCTTTACTGGTTAAGCCTAGCTTTTTAGCTATTTCATGTATTTTTATCTTACCCAATAACTTCACCCCCATTATTTATTTTTTGTATTTCTTTTGATAAATTTAAATTTTCTACTCCTAAAATTGCTTTGTTAGATTTTCCTATTGCTTTGCTAAGTTCTTCTATTTTTCCGCCGATTATAAGTGGTATTTTGTATTTTTCACTTATATTTTTGAATTTTTCCTTTGTCCTATCTGATGCATCTTGCGCAACTATTATTAAATAAACCTTTTTCTTTTTTACTTGGATTTCTACACTATCTGCTCCATATGAAATGTTTCTTGCTTTGGCAGCGAGTCCAATTAAACCTATTATTTTTTTATTTATCAAGAATTACACCTCTTAAATTTTCATAAATTTCTTTTGATATTTTCATTTCAAATATCTTTTCTAGTCTTTTATTTTTTATAAGCTTTTCTAAACAATTGATGTCATCACATATGTAAGCTCCTCTGCCTTCTTGTTTTTTGGTTTTGTCTATACTTATTTCGTTTTCTTTGTTTTTTACTATTCTTATTAAATCTTTTTTATCTTTTTTTTGGTTACATCCCATACATGTTCTTTGTGGCTGTCTTTTCATAGTTTTGTCCTCCTTTTATTGTATGTTTTGACTTTGTTTTTATTCTTCTTGTTTGTTTTCTTCTTGATTTTCTTCTTTTTCTTTTTCTAGTAGCATTTGTCTAAATTGTGTTTCTGATTTAATATCTATTTTCCAATCTGTTAATTTTGCAGCTAGTCTTGCATTTTGACCTGATTTTCCAATTGCTAAAGATAATTGGTCATCTGGTACTATTACTTGTGCAAATTTTAATTCTTTTTTTATATCTACTGCTAATATTTGTGCTGGAAGTAGGCTTGCTGCTATATATATTGCTGGGTCTTCGTTCCATTCTATTACGTCTATTTTTTCTCCATTTAATTCGTTTATTACATTTTGAATTCTAACGCCTTTTTGACCTACACATGAACCTACTGGATCGATATTTGGATCTGGTGAGTATACTGCTACTTTACTTCTGTAACCTGGATCTCTTGATACACTTTTTATTTCTATTACACCTTCATATATCTCTGGTATTTCGAATTCTAGAAGTTTTCTTACAAAGTCTGGGTGACTTCTTGATACTATAACTTGTGGTGCTCCTTTTGCTCCTTTTTCTACATCTAGTACATATCCTTTTATTTTATCATTTACTTTATAATTTTCAGTTGGTATTTGTTCTTTTGCTGGCATTACTCCTTCTAGTCTTCCTAAATCCATTACAACTATATTTTTATCTGCTTTTTGTATTAACCCTGAAACTATTTCGCCTTTTCTTTCATTAAATTCTGTAAATATTATTTCTCTTTCTGCTTCTCTTAGTTTTTGGATTATTACTTGTTTTGCTGTTTGTGCTGCAATTCTTCCAAAGTTTCTTGGTACTATTTCTATTTCTATTTGGTCTCCTTCTTTTATGTCTGGTTTTATTTTTTTGGCTTCTTTTAGGCTTATTTCTGTTGCTTCATCATTTGCTTTTTCCATTACTTCTTTTATTGAGTATACATGTGTTGCCCCTGTTTTTTTGTCCATTTCTATTCTTACATTGTCTAGTGAATCAAAATTTCTTTTATATGCTGTAAGTAGAGCTGTTTCGATTGATTCTAATAAATACTCCTTTTTTATTCCTTTTTCTTTTTCTAATTCTTCTAGGGCTAAGATTAGCTCTTTGTTATCTATTGCTTGTTCTTTCATTTTTTGTTACTCCTTTCTTTATTTCCAATTATATACGGTTTTTATTAGTGCTATATTTTTTTTGTCTATTTTTAAATTGTTTTCTAATATGATTTCTTCTTGGCTGAAGTCTTTTAGTATTCCTTGATATTCTTTTTTGGAATTATTGTCTTTTTTAAATAGTTTTACATATACTTCTTTTCCTAGATTTTTTTGTAAGTGCTCGTCTTTTTTTAATACTCTTTCTATTCCTGGTGAAGATACTTCTAAATAGTATTGTTCTTTAATATAGTTTGCTTCATCTAATATGTCATTTATTTCATTGTTTACTTTTTCACAGTCTTGTATGTTTATTCCTTCTGGTTTGTCTATATATATTCGTAAAAAAAAGTTTTTGGCTTCTTTTACATATTCTACATCATATAGATCATACCCTAGGTTTTCTATTATTGGCTTTATTAGATTTTTTACTTTTTCTTCTATATTAGCCACTTTTTTGTTCCCCCTTTTCTTTATTTAAGCAATGAAGAGTGGGATTTGTTCCCACTCTTCTTAAACTCTTGTTGCTTTCTTTTATATTATACCCAATTTTTGGTATAAATGCAAGCTTTTTTTATTTTTTTGTTTATAAATTATACTTTTTTTAGCTATTTGTTTGTTTCAGCTATTACTTTTTCATTCACATCTGTAATTTTTATATTTCTTACATGGTTGATTTTTTCCCATGTAGTTTCTCTTTTAAATAAACATTTAAAGTTTATTAATAACCATGATCCCATAAATAATGGATAACAAGCTAATCCTTTTAGCATTGGTTTTATTGGTCTTCTATCTAATAGCATTACAATTACTGCTGTTCCTATTGGTAATAAGAATGTTGGTATTAGATATCTTAAAATGTTTATTATTAGTTCATATTCAGTCATTCCTTCTCCTGCATACATTAAGAAGTTTGTTAATAATAAAACAAGTGTAATTATAAACATTGGTATACTTCCTATTATATATAAGAAACCATCGAAATTCATCATTGTTTTATTTTCTTTTGCAGCTAGTGCTAATTTTTTTGTATATTCTTTTATACATTGCATCTGCCCTACTGTCCATCTGCTTCTTTGTGACCAACTTTGTTTAAATCCTGTTGGTTGTTCATCATATACTATTGCATCTGTTGCCCAACCTAGTCTTTTTCCTTTTATTATTCTTTTTAATGAAAATTCTATATCTTCTGTTAATGTTACTGTGTCAAACCCATTTGGTTTTATTGTATCAAATCTTACCATAAATCCTGTTCCATTCAATAGTGGTGAAAGTCCTAAATTGTATCTTGCTAAGTGGTAAAATCTGTGCATTGTCCAGTAAAATAGTGCGTATCCTGCTGATATCCAGTTGTCGCTTGGGTTTTTTATATCTCTATAACCTTGGACTACATCTTCTCCTTGGCATAGTTTTTTGTTCATGTTTTTTATAAAGTTTGCATCTACTATATTGTCAGCATCAAATACGAAGAAGGCATCATATGGTGCATTTTCTTCTATTTTTTGTTTTAAAAACCAGTCTAGTGCATATCCTTTTGTTTTTCTGGTCATGTCAAACCTTTCATATACTATTGCTCCTGCTTCTTTTGCAACTTTTGCTGTATTATCTGTGCAGTTGTCTGCAATTACATATATATCATATAATTCTTTATTGTAGTTTTGTTTTTTTAGGCTTTCTATTAAATTTCCGACTACCGCTTCTTCATTGTGTGCTGGTATTATTGCCATAAATCTATGATCTTTTTTTATTTTTAATGGTTTGTCTTTTATTTTTACCAATGAGAATAAACTTACTGTTATTTGATATAACCAAAATATAGTAATTATCCAAACTAAAGCTTCTCTTAGTATATATAAATATTCCATTTCTTTACCTCACTTATTTTCTTTTTTAATATATAATATTATTCTCTATTTTCTATTATACTATTTAAGGTAAATTTATGCAATATTTTTGGGCATAAAATTTAATTAATTTTTTATTAATTTTTAATAAAATTTGAAACATAGGTATAATTTATGATATAATTAATATGTAGAAAATAAATATTGGTGGGGGAACTAATGAATAAAGATATTAAATTTTTAATAGATAATGATAAAGAATTTCAAAATATTATAAAAGAATTAATTACTAATGAAACTGTTAAACAGATGAAAAACTTTAGGCAACACTTTGAAACATCATGTTTTGATCATTGTTATATGGCGTCATATTATTGTTATTTAATTTGTAAGAAATATAAATTAGATTATAAATCTGCTGCAAGGGCTGCTATGCTTCATGATTTATTTTTGTATGATTGGAGAAAAAGGCAAAATGGAAGAAAAGGATTACATGCTTTTACACATGGGAAAACAGCTTGCGAAAATGCTTGTAAATTATTTGATTTAAATGATAAAGAAAAAGATATGATTATTAAACATATGTGGCCTGTTACTGTTAGCTTTCCAAAATCTATTGAAGGTTTTATTTTGACTTTTGTTGATAAGTATTTAGCTTTATCTGAATCTTTCCAAGTTCTAGAAAATAGGTTGTTTATGAAAAAGTCATTTAGGTTTGCATATTTGCTTTCTAGTTTGTTAATTATTAGATTTTAAATTAAAAAAGTTAACTTTAAATAATATAAAGTTAACTTTTTTAATTTATTATATATAGAATAATTTGGTTTTATTTATTTTCTGCCCATCTTATCATTTTTATATCCTTGTATTTTGATAATACTTCTTTATATTTATCATATTCTTCTTCCCATAATGCGTCTGGCACATTGTCAAATGCTTTAAATATTTTTTCTGCTTCTGTTAAATATATTATTTGTTCTTGTGGTGACATGTTTTCATATTGTTTTGCAAATTTATATAGTTTATCTAGCATTTGGTTTGCTTCTATAAAAGTCCAAAAGTCTTTTACTTTCATTCCAAATAGTTTTATTTGTAAAACAGAATATAAAATTAATGCAAATATTATAAATATTAGTACATATATTATTGTAAGTATTGTCATTTAAATAACACCTCTTTAGTTTTTTAAAATGGTATTTTTTTATTTGTTTTATATTTTATATTATAACATATTACTATTTGTTTTGTAAATATTTTTAAATTTCTATATTTTCTTAGGCTAAAGTACCTTTTAAAAGGAAGGAAAATCTTAAATAAAATTATATTTTATTCTTTATATTTTATAATCAATATGATATAATTTGAAAAATATTTTTTATATTTTTGTTTTACTTAATTTATATAGTAATAAACGTATTATTAAAAATACGTTCATTTTAAATTTTTAGGAGATGATAATTTTTTATGGAAGAAAAGTATAAATACACCAAAAAAGCAGGTATCTATGGGATTATTGGTAATATCTTTTTGTTAATAATAAAAGCTATTGTTGGTTTTGTTAGTAAAAGTCAATCTATGATTGCAGATAGTGTTAATAGTGCAAGTGATATTTTTGCATCTTTAATGACTTTTATAGGGAATAAGATTGCAAGTGTTCCAGGAGATTTAGACCATAATTTGGGACATGGAAAAGCTGAATATATATTTTCTATGTTTATTAGTATTTCGATGATTCTAGTTTCTGCTAAATTACTTTATGATTCTGTACTTACTTTAGTTTTAGGAAGTGAACTTCAATTTTCATGGTTTTTGGTTATTGTTTGTGTTTTAACTATTGTTACTAAATTATGTTTATATTTATACACAAGAAATGCTTTTAAAAAACATTATAATATTTTATTAGAAGCTAATATGAAAGATCATAGAAACGATTGTGTAATAACTAGTTTTACTTTAATTTCTATACTACTTACTTTATTTGGTATTTATTGGTTTGATAGTATTGTTGGTATTGGAATTTCTATTTGGATTTGTTATACTGGTATTACTATATTTATTGAAAGTTATAATGTACTTATGGATATTAGTATAGATGATAAAACAAAGGATTTAATTTTAGATATTGTACATAGTTATAAGGAAATTAAAGGTGTGGATGATATTATATCTACTCCTGTTGGAGATAGATATCTTATATTTTTAACTATTAAATTAGATGGTAATTTATCTACTTTTGAAAGTCATGAGTTAGCAGATAGTTTGGAAAATAGTGTAAATGGTATAGATAAAATTTATAAGACTGTTGTTCATGTTGAACCTATTTAAAAGTAAAAATCTAGTTTTTTTTTGCTAGATTTTTTATAATTAAATTAATAAAAAACCACAATGTTTATTTTAAAACATTTGTAGTTTTTTATTTTATGAGTTATTTAGAAATACTTATTTTAACCACGCTGAATTCTTTCTGGAAGTTCATGCTCAAGTGTCGCTTGTTCTTCAAGCCCTTTTTTAGTATTTTTTAGTTCTTCTTTTAATTCTTCTTTAGATATTTTTTCACCTTCAAGATGTTTTAATTTTCCTTTTATATCTTCTAAATTATAGGATGAGCTTATTTCATCACTATTTTCAAGTATTCTTTTAGCATAACGGTTTATGTCTTCTTTTGAAACTTCTATTATATCTATGTGTGATGTAGTATTTTCATTTCCGTCAAAGTCTTTAGTTTCTAAAGGTCCTTTGCAATTTTCTCCATGTAGATTATCTATTTCTTGAATTGCATCTTCTGTTTGTCTGTAACCTTCTCCTATATGACCTGCTCTATCTCTTTCATCTTTATCTACTTCCCACACATTGTTTGTTTCTAGTTGTGTATCTAATGATAAGTTTCCTTCTATACCTTCTCCTCCTAAAGTTTTACCTTGAGAATAATATGCTTTTATCTCTCCATAAGCTTCATTGTCAATTGCTAATGTTCCATTTCCTAATTTATATCTTGAAAGTACTGCATTTTTTTGTACTTCTCCAGTTTGCATTATTTGATAAGTTCTTTCAGTTGGATTACTTTGTTCTTGGGTATCTGGTTCTAAGTTGATAGGTACTACTGTTTTATCACTTGCAACTAGAACAAATTGATATCTAGTTGTATTTTCTTTTGCTTGGGTTCCTTTGTGAGTTTTTATATTACTTACATCATCTGATTCAACAATAGCAAGTTTTGTATAATCTTTTCCATCATTTGGAATTTTTCCTTCTTTTTTTAGTAGTTGTCCTAAATTTTTCATATCTGTTGTTTTGTTACTTAAGTCTAGTTCTTGCTTTATGTTTATGTCTTTGGTAGTACTTAACTTTATTTCTTTATTCTCTTCTTCTTCATCTTTTTCCTTTTCTTCTTCTTCGTTTTCTTTTTCGCTTTCTTTTTCATCATCTGGTATTTTTTGGTCTAAGTCTAATTCGGCTACTCTTGTTATCTTTCCATCTTTTATACTTAGTTCATCTACTAATTGTTCTATATCTTTTTCTTCATATGGTTTATGGGTTAAAGCATATTCTTTTATATTTGTTTCATCAAGTATTTTTTCTATACCTTCTTTTATCATGTCAGATAATTCATTTTCTTTTGTATTTTCCAAAAATAGTATATTTTCTTCCATTGATTTAGGATCATATACTCCTATTGGTTCTGGATTACCACTTAAGTAGTATTTAAAAATTCCACCTTCTTGATTTATTATTAATGCTTGTCCTTCTACTTCACCTATTACTTTCATAATCTTATTTTATTATAATATTTTATATATTATAATGCTCCTTTTTATAATATTTAGGTTTTTAAAAGGTTTTACCTATAAACCGTTATTTATTATGTAAAATTTTTTAATTTGTATATTTATGTGATTTTTATAAGTTTTGTCTTTTTATTAGATGTTTATTTGAATTTTGCAATTAAATCATAATCACTTATATCTATTATATCACATTCTACAAATTTATTTAACATATTTTGATTTTTTAGTTCATTTTTTATATAAACTATTCCATCAATATCTGGAGTATTTTCTATTGTTCTTCCTATATAATATTTATTGTCATATGAGATATTTTCAATTAATACTAAATTTGTTTTTGACTTTTTATTTTCTAATAAATTTCTTGATATTTGCTCTTGCAACCTCATTATTTTGTTGTATCTTGCTTTTTTAGTATTTCCATGTATTTGGTTTGGAAGTTTTGCAGCTGGTGTTTTGTCTTCTTTTGAATACATAAATGCACCTAATTTGTCGAATTTTGTTTGTTTTACAAATTCATATAATTCTTCAAAATCTTCTTTAGTCTCTCCTGGGAATCCTACCATTACTGTAGTTCTTAGGGTTACATCTGGTATTTTATTTTTTATTTTTTCTATTAGACTAATAATTTGTTCTTTACTTGTTTTTCTATTCATTCTTTTTAAAACTTTATTTGCTATGTGTTGAATTGGTATATCAAAGTATTTGGCTATTTTTTTGTTGTTTTTTACAACTTCTATTAGTTCATCTGTTATTCCTTCTGGGTATGAATATAAAAATCTTATCCATTTTATTTCTTCTATTTTGCTTAGTTCTTCTAAAATTCCAGCTAATTTACTTTCACCATATAAGTCAATTCCATATTTGGTTGTGTCTTGTGCAATTATTATTAATTCTTTTATTCCTTTTTTAGCAAGTTCTTTTGCTTCTTCTATTATATCTTCTTTTTTTCTACTTACAAAAGGTCCTCTAATATACGGAATTGCACAATATGTACATTTGTTACTACATCCTTCTCCTATTTTTAAATATGCATAATTTTTACCTGTTGTTAAAGTTCTTTGTAAAAATTCTTCTTGCTTAAACATTGGCATTGGAGGTATTTGGCTTATCTTTGTTGTTGATTTTTTTACTTTCTTATTTACTATTCCTCTTTTTATTAAGTCTTCTACTTTTTCAAAAAATTTATCATATTCTTCTAATTTTATAAATAAATCGACCTCTGGCAGTGCTTTTATTAATTCTTCATAATATCTTTGAACTAGGCACCCCATTACAATTAAATATTTACATTTATTTTCTTTATAGCTTGCCATTTCTAAAATGGTGTTTATTGCTTCTTCTTTTGCCCCTTCAATAAACCCACATGTATTAATAACTATAATATCTGCGTTTTCTTCTTCATTTACTATTTTAAAATTGTGCTTTTTAAATTGTCCTATTACTATTTCTGTATCTATTAAGTTTTTGCTACAACCTAGTGAGACAAATCCTACGTTCATTTTTTTGTTCCTTTCTTATTATTTCTTTTATTACTTTTTATTCATTATGGCTACATATATGTTTTCTTGTCATTTCCATTAAGTCTAGTTTTGTAAATCCTTCTACTTGAGTTTTACTTCTATCTTTTTTTAGTTCTTCTTTTAACAACTCTTCTATTTTATCTTTATTTTCTTGTTTTTGCATATCTATATAATCAATTATTATAATTCCGCCTATATCTCTTAGTTTTATTTGTTTTGCAATTTCTGTTGTTGCTTCTTGGTTTACTTTATATACTGTTTGTTCTAGATTTTTGTTTCCTGTGTATTTGCCTGTGTTTACATCTATTGCAGTTAGTGCTTCAGTTTTATCTATTGTAATAAATCCTCCACATTTAAGCCAAATTTTTCTTGCGTTAATTTTTTCTATTTGTTTTTCTAAATCATAGATATTCATTATGTTTTCTTGATTTTTCATTTCTATTTTTATGTTTTTAAATTCTTTGTTTTCATCTATTATGTTTTTTAATTTTTTAGCTAATTGTTCATTATTTAATATTATTCTTTCTACTTTTTTGTCTAATAAATCTATTAATATTTTACCAACTATATCTTCACTTTTGTATAATAATTTTGGGGCATTTTCATTTATATTTTTACTTTCATTATATATTTTTTGCCATTTTTCTTCTACATTTTTTATGTCTTCTATAATTTCTTTATCTTTTCCTTTTGCAGAAGTTCTAATTATTGCACCATTTTCTTTTGATAAATTATTTTTTACTAAATTAATTAGTCTTTCTTGCTCTTTTTTATCTTCTATTTTTTGTGATATGGTAAGTATATTAGTATTTGGCATTAATGCTATATATTTACTTGGTAAATTAATATGTGAAGATACTCTTGCTCCTTTTTTTTCGTTACTATCTCTTTTTACTTGAACTAAAATCTTTTGGCCTACTTTTACAACATTTGATATATCTATGGTTTCATCATATTTTTCTTTTGTTTCATCAATTTTAGGTAATAAGTCTTTTAGATGTATAAAACTGTTTTTTTCTGTTCCTATATCTACAAATGCAGATTGCATTCCTTTTACTACATCTTTTACAATACCTACATAGATATTTCCTTCTTTTCTATTTGTTTCATTATTTTCTATATAATATTCTACTAGTTTTCCATTTTCTACTAATGCAATTTGTTTTTGGCTATTATTTGATTGTATAATTAATTCTATCATTTTAGTCTCCTTTAATGTTAAATTTATTCATTGCTTTATCTATACCTTCTTTTATTATGGTAATTACAGCATCTTTAGCTTTTGTTACTCCCACGTCTAATAGTTCTAAATCATTTTGCGGAACTTTCCCTATTACATAATTTATTAAATCTGATTTGCTTTTAGGTGTTCCTATTCCTATTCTTATTCTTGCAAAATTAGTAGTTCCTATTTCGCTTATTACTGATTTCATTCCATTGTGTGTTCCTGGTCCACCTGTTTTTTTTATTTTTATAAGTCCTGGTGTTATGTCTATATCATCATATATAACAATTAGGTTTTTTAGATCTATTTTATAAAAATCTATAATTTCTTTTATACTTTTGCCACTTAGGTTCATATATGTTTGTGGTTTTAGTAAAATTACTTTTTCATTTTCTATTGAACCTATTCCATAGAGTCCTTTGAATTTATTTTTGTCTACTTTTATTTCGTACTTACTACTTAATTTATTTATTGTGTTAAATCCCATGTTGTGTCTAGTATTTCCATACTCTTCTTCTGGATTTCCTAGTCCTACTATTAAATACATCTTTATCTCTCCTTGGTTCTTTTTTGGCTATTATTTATTTTAACTTCTTTTGGCTTTTTTTTCAAGTCTTTTTTTTAAATTGAGAGAAGAGTTAAAATTAAGTTGTTAGAATTCTGGGACTAAAATAGACTACACTTGGGGGATGTTATTTGTATAAAATTTATTCCATTCCTCGGCTCAATACGTAAATAAAGCCCTTCTAAATATAAAACAAACGAGCCTCTCGCTACATTTCTTCGCGCTTCCTCATTTATTTTATATTAAGAAGGGCTATTATTTACTCCAATCGCACTCGTCATTGCATAAATTTTATACAAATAACATCCCCCAAGTGTAGTCTATTTTAGTCCCAGAATTCTAACGTTAAATTGAATACAAGTAATAAATAAAATTATCTTTTTATAAAAATCATGACGTAAAATGTCAATACAAATAACTTTAAATCTGTGTAATAATTATTTTAATTCGTAGTTAAGGTGATTTTATGATTAAAGAAAAAAGAAAGGAAAAAAACTATACTCAAGAAAAAATGTCCGAGCTTCTTGGAATTAGTTTAAGGCAATATGTTAGGATAGATAATGAAGAAGATTTGCCTAGAAGAGATATTTTAAAAGCTTTAATTAACGAATTAGATTTGTCTAATGAAGAAATTGGGATTTACATTAGGAATATGACTGAAAATATTCCTTGAATTTCTTCTAGTTTTTTTAACTATATTTATTTTTTTAAAAAATCTTGAAAAATGTATTTTTTTAAGATTTTTTATTTATATTAAATATGATATATTAGTTACTTGATAATAATTATTAATATTATTATTATTAGATTTAAATTATTTCTAGATAAAAATTAAGGAAATTTAGATAATTCTAAATTTCCTATAATTTTTTATTTTATAATTATTCTGCTGATCCTTCTGCTTCAGGAGCTTCATAAGCTTCTAGAATAGCTTTTTGAATTTTCTCTCTAGTTTCAGCATTGATTGGATGAGCTATATCTTTGAATTCTCCGTTTGGAGTTTTTCTGCTTGGCATAGCTATAAATAATCCATTTTGGCTTTCGATAACTTTTATGTCATGTACTGCAAATTCGTTATCGAATGTTACAGAAGCAACAGCTTTCATTCTGTTCTCTGAATTTACTTTTCTTAAACGTACATCTGTGATTTGCATCTTTTAGTGCACCTGCCTTCCATTAAGTTTTAAAATTTTTGTACATATTTTATTTATATGTACATTTATATTATTCTTCAAAAAAATTTTTTTTCCTTCTTTTTTTTACAAAAAAATTAAATTTTATAACATGTATTTTTCTTTTATTTTTTATCTACATTTATTTAAATCATGTAACCTTTTTTTATTTCTTTTAATAAAATATAAATAAAAAGGTCAAAAGTCTTGAATTTTTGATAATATAATTATATAATTAGCCTGTTATAGAAAGGGAAGGGTTTTTTAATGCCAAATATAGATAATATTAGAAAATATAAAAATATACATATGATAGGAATTGGTGGAGTTAGTATGAGTGGTATTGCTGCTATTCTTAAGAATTGGGGCTTTAATATCACTGGTTCTGATGCCTCTTATTCTGAATCTGTACAAAATTTATTAGATTGTGGTATAAATGTTTCAATAGGACATAACTTAGAAGATGTAGCAAATAGTGATGTCGTAGTTTATTCTGCTGCAATTAAAAAAGATGATCCTGAAATGCTTGAAGCCAAAAGATTAAATATTAAAACAATAGAAAGAGCTGATTTTTTAGGCGAACTTACCAGATGTTATAAAGATACTATTTGTATATCTGGAACTCATGGAAAAACAACCACAACATCTATGATTTCTCTTTGTTTTTTAGAAGACAAACAAGATCCTAGTATTCAAGTAGGTGCTTTTTTAAAGCCAATTAATGGAAACTACTTAGTTGGAAATAGTGAACATTTTATAATAGAAGCATGTGAATATGTAGAAAGCTTTTTAAAATTTAGTCCTAAAGCTCAAGTTATTTTAAACATTGACAATGATCATTTAGATTATTTTAAAACTTTTGATAATATAAAAAATGCTTTTATAAAATATGTAAAATTATTGCCAGAAGATGGTATATTAGTTATAAATGGTGATGATTCTAATTGTCTAGATTTAACTAAATATACAAATGCAAAAAATGTTTTATCTTATGGTATAAAAAATAAAAAAGCAAATTTCTTCGCTGATAATATTACATTTGATAATGACGGTTTCCCAGAGTTTGATGTTTATTTTAACAATTCTTTTTATTTACATATCAAACTTTCAATACCAGGAATTCATAATGTTTTAAATAGCTTAGCATGTATTAGTTTATGCCATGAGTACAATATTAAAAAAGAATCTATAAAAAATGCTCTACTAAAATTTACAGGAGCTCACAGAAGATTTGAATTTAAAGGAAAAATTGAAAATAAAGCAAGTGTATATGACGATTATGCACATCATCCAACGGAAATACTTGCTACTTACAAATCTCTTACTAATAAAAAATATAATAAATCATGGGTTATTTTCCAACCACATACATATAGTAGAACAAAAAATTTACTTGATGATTTTGCAAATGTATTATTAAACTTTGATAATATTATCATTTTAGATGTTTATGCAGCAAGAGAAAAAAATACCTATGGAATTACCTCAAAAGATTTAGTAGAAAAAATAAAGAATCTTGGAAAAGATGCTAAATACATTCCAGACTTTAATGATTGTGTATCATTTGTTAAAAGTAATGTTCAAAAAGATGATATTGTAATAACTTTAGGAGCAGGCACTGTAACAGAAATTGGTCCTATGTTAATTAATTAAAACTATAAAATAAAAAAGTTTCCCTTGAAGTTTAGGGTGTATACTAGGGGTTCATGCCTCTGCCCTTTCCTAGTTTGGGATTGGGGAAGATATATATATAATTTCTATGATTTCTTCTGTCAAAAAATTAAAAAAGAAAATCTAAAAAAATTTTGTGGCACCCTTCCAAGGCGAGCTTGAACTCTTTCCACAAAATTTTTTAAGATTTTCTAATTTTACTTTTTTTCCGTCCGAAATCATAGAAATTATATATATATCTTCCCCAATCCCAAACTAGGAAAGGGCAGAGGCATGAACCCCTAGTATACACCCTAAACTTCAATGGAAACCTCTTTATTTCGTAGTTTTTTACTCATTACTTTTCGATTGCTTAAGCATTATATCTCCAAACACTGCATATCCTTCATCTGGATTATTTACCAATACATGTGTCACAGCTCCAACAAACTTTCCATTTTGAATAATAGGTGACCCGAGACATTCCTTGTATAATCCCACCTGTCTTTTCAAGTAATTTACTATCTGTAACCTTTATTTTCATGCTTTTATTATCATAATTATTATCTTTATAAATCTTTTCTATCTCTATTTCATACTCTTGAACTGATTTATTATCAAGACTACACAATATCTTAGCTTTGCCTAACTCAATTTCATCTCTTAAAGCAACCTCCATTTCTTTTGACGAATCTATATTTAAACTTGACAAATTGTCGACCTTACCATAAATTCCAAATTTAGTATTTTTACTAATAGAACCTATGTTATTTTGATTATCAATAGTTCCTTGTACTCTTCCTGGATTCCCACTTTCTCCTCTAGTAATATTTAAAATTCTTGTAGTTATAAATTCTCCTGATGCAATATTTATTAACTCTCCTGTATCAATATCTGTAATTCCATGTCCTAAAGCTCCAAAAGTTCTAGTAGATGGCTCATAAAACGTCACAGTTCCAACACCTGCTGCACTATCTCTTACCCATAATCCTAATTTATATTCATTTTCACTTGTTTTTACTGGCTCTATGCTACATTCTTTTGTTTGTTCATCATGTATATAATTTAACTTTATTGTTTCTCCATTTGAGTTATTTACAATATCTATTAAATTATCTGTTGAAGTTATTGCAATTTCATTAACTTTAGTTATTGTATCTCCTTCTTCTATTCCTGTATTTTCATAGGGCTTGTACATCTTTTTATCTATACCTTCTATTTGTGACATGCCAACTACTAATACTCCACTTGTATATAATTTAACACCTGCAATTTTTCCTACTGGTATTACTTTGGTTTTTGGTAATACATCTACATTTACATCTTTTATTGTAAAATTATCAAATAAACTTACTTCTAATGTTTTTTTTCCAGAATCTCTAGTTATATTACTATTAGATAATGTTTCTATTGTTTCTTCTTTGTTTTTTATATTTAACCCAAAAAGAGTTTTCATTGAAATATTTTCTCCTTCAAAAACAACTATTTTTTCTGGAATATTTATTATTGCTAAGATATATGCATAAATTACAAATAAAAAAAATACTAATAAAAGTTTTTTTAACGTATTTTTCATAAAACGCTCCTTTTTTGTTTAAACTTTTTATTAGTATTTCCTTTTTTTTATTTTGTATACTTATAAAATTTACTTTTTTTTCCTATTTTTTAATTATGTATAAAATCTTCTTGCACATCTTCTAATTTATTTGTTACTCTATACATACCATATCTTTCTCTTCCAAGTGCAGTATAATAAATTCTTGCTAATTCGTATTTTTTAGTTCCGTGGTGTTACATCACTTCCACTAAAATACTCATATACACTTTTTGTTGTTCCATCATCATTTAAATTTATTACAGAACTATATGCTGCTAAATCTATTCTTGGGTAATAATAGATATTTTTGCTTACTTCTACATCTTCTATATCACTTTTGTAACTTGCTAATGCTGTTCTTCTTTCAAAATCTATGTTTACTAAGCCTATTGCATCATTTAAATTTGTAGAGTCTTGTACTAATATTGGGTCTTGTGGTCTGTAATACTCACCATTATACAAAATATATACAGATTCTTCAGATACTAAATCTTCATTTGCATCATTTTGTACTATGGCATGTCCATTATATATTTTTCCACCTATATTTAGCCCTTGCATAAATGTTATCATTGATATATTGTTTGATATTAGCTCCCATTCGTAATCATCTAATCTTGGCATTGAAAAATTTGCTTGTGAGCTTGATACTTTGTTGTAATTAGATATTGCAGCCATAAGGTTTGTTTCAATTGAATTTCTTATTACTTCTTTTTTATGCATATTAAAATTTGAGTTATCATCTTCTATGTATGTTCCAGATAGATTATCTAATTCTTCAAATATTGCTACATTTTTTGTAAAATATTCGCTGTTTATTGGATTTCCATTTGCATCTACTGCTTCATTAGAGTTTAAATCATCTAAACCATATGTATTAATTAACCTATCTTTAAAATTATATGCATCTTCATAATATTTATATCCACTATCATTATATATTACACTATTTGGATCTACTTGGCTTTGATATATTTTTTCGTCATTTAACATTGAAAAAACTCTATTACTATTTGAATCATAGTAGTATTTTACTCCATTTACTTTTCTATGTAGATAACTTGCAATTGTTCCTACATTTTTTGTTATAGTGCTTCCTGTTTGATCCTCATATGATATTGAAATTACTCTTCCTCCACTTATTATTTCATTTGGTAAGTATACATTTTGTATTAAGCCTTGTTTGTTATCTTCGGAATTAATTATTTCTACTCCTCTATATGTATAATTTCCTGTAGCATTTTTATCTACTCCTGTTAATAGATATCCAGAATCATTTACAGGGTTTCCATTTATTGTTCCTTGTATTGTTATATAACTATCTAAAGAATATGTAATTACAAAGTCATCCCCATTACTTCTTTTATATCTGCAGCTATAATAAATATATGGTTTTAATCCATTTATATTTTCACCATCTTTGTATGATGCATCTACATAGAAAGAATCATTATCATCTAATGTATTATTATATGCTGAATATATGTAATATCCATCATATAATGTATATACTATTGCTGGGACGTAATCTTTTAATACATCTTCACCATATCCGGGACATATTAAAATTGCTTGCTAGTGAATTATAAAATGTTGTTATTGAAGCTTTAATATCTCTCATTTTAGAATTGGCTAAATCAGATGTACTACTATTAGACATGTTTAATTGAAATGCTTTTATTGCATCATATGTTGCATTTTTTAATTTTGTATCATATGATAATTGATAGTCTAATGTCTTTATTTGATTACTTGAATAACTATTTAAAATTATAACCATTGGTATAATTATTATCATTGCAATTACTGCTAAAGACTGTATTTTCATATGCTTTCCTTTCTTTAGTTTTTTTACTTCTTTCTTAAAATAGCTTGTAAAAATGATAATTTACAAGCTATTTTTTTTGCTTTTATTTTCTTTAAATTATTTTCCATTTGCAGTTATTATTCCTGCATGTTCTGCTGCAATAGTATATGTATCATTTCCTGTTACTGTATAGAAGAAATTTTTTAATTGTTGTGAAATTGTTTGGTTTGTATTTTTAACACTTACTGAAACAATATCTCCTTCTTTACAATAATAAGCTCCATTACTTTCCATTTCTTCTTCTATTTGAGATGTATATACTGAATAGTATACATTTTCTCCTATCTTATCTGCTTGAGCTTGAGAAACTTTTTTTCCTAAGTTTTCATCTTTTACTTGAACTACCATTTCTACATCATAAGTATTACCTGTAGATGTTATAGTTTGTACAAATTCATTATATCTTGTTTGTGTTATTCTTCCTGTTGTTCTTATGTTGTCAACAAAATCGGTAGTAGCTGCTTCTACTGTTAATTGTGCTACATCATCTGTTCTATCTGACATTGTCATTAGTGGAAATACAAACATTAATACTGCTGCTAATGCTATTGCAATTACTGTAATTAAAGTATCACTCATATTATCCTCCTTTATTTTTTACAATTAATACTTATAATGTAGAGAAATTTTATTTTGCAATAAATTCATAAGTTATAACTCTTTTTTCATTTTTGTTCACATCTGATATTGGTGAACCTGTTTCATCTTCTCTGTTAGCTCCTGATAAATCTTCCATGTAATATGTTCCTAGAGATTCTTTTATATTGTAAGTTGATAGTCTTGAATTTATATATTCATATAGTGGTTCTGAATGTGGGGTTATACTAAATTTAGTTTGATAGTTAATAATTCCTCCTAAATCATCATAATTTCCATAGACTATTCCATTTAAAAATTGTCTACTTGATAAGTCATCTCCTATATTTGTATTTAATAAATCGATTGTTGAGACTTCTTCTCCACTATTTGTCATGTATAAATAATGGCTATCTGGAAATTTAAATATTATTTTGTAGTTTTCTTTGTAGGCTCTATATATTGATGGAATTATTGTTTCTAAACCTACATATCTGTTTGTGTCATTATCATCTGCTAAGTAATAAAATCTTTCATCACCTGCAATTGTTAATGATTCTCTGTCTGAAAAACTTAAAACTGTGTCTATTGCTTCTCTTGCAGTTGTAAAAGATAGGACAGCTACGGAAAGAGCTATCACAAATAATAATACTGAACCAGCAATTTTTAGTGCGTCAGCTGCATTTTCCATAGCTTATCCCTCCTTTTTTTATTATGTAATAGTTACTGAATTAACACGTCCATCTGATCCATAGCCTAATACTACTGTGTATTGTTTAGTTGTATCAATTTTAGATGTTGATATTCCTGATGTAGCACTAGTTAAAGAACCTGTTGCAAATGTAACAGCGATATCTGGGTTACTTTCTTTAGCATTATTTGCTATAACATCAGAGAATAATGATTTTACCATTGTTCCACTTTGTTTTCCTTCGTATTTTAGATAGTTACTGTTAAATGAAGTAACTTCTGCTTGTGATAAACTTGTGTCATTTACTGTTTCTTGCGCTTGTGTAAATACCATAATTCCTAAAGAAATTAATAGTATTGCAAGTAATATAGCACCTGCTATAATTAAAGCTTTTGAAGCATTCTCCATATGTATCCCCCCTTTCTTTTGCTTTTGTATTTTATTTATTTTTATACTAAATTAAAACTTAGTAACTCTGATAACTAATTTTTAGGTTGTAATTTGTTCAAATTGCATGTATTTTATTTTTCCGGTCTTAGTGTGATATTGAACTTCATTACATTTAAAGGTTATTTTCCTATAATTTGTTAAAAATCTGTTTATTCCATTATCATATATTTTTTCAGCATTTATTATAATGTCATCATCTATGAATTTTATATCTATATTTATTGAGTTTTCATCATTATTTATGTATTTTCCTTCTTCATCTTTTTGAGTTTCATTTTTTTCATTACTATCTACCATTTTATTTATTATGGTTGCTAGTTCTGAACCTCGAACTTCTTTATCTATGTACATTTCAAATTTTGAGTTTTCTTTTGCTGCATTATTTAAATCAAATTTATAATTTAAATATATATAAGAAATTGTACATATTATTGCTATTAATATAAGTAGAAAAATAGCTATTTTCTTCATGTTTACTCCTTTATATTATATCATTTTACATGATAGTTTTCAAGTAATTATATGGTTTTACTTAATTTGCCAAATCATTGGCTAATTTATATCTAAATACTTACTGCACCAAAAAATATTCTACATACTCTACCTGCATTATTGTATTCTACCCCGTAGCAATTAAATCTATATCTTAATTCTCCTACATCAACATATGAAGATGGTGCTTCGTTTGTTGCCACATCACTAAAATCATCTATTAATGATTGTGTTTCTTGCCCTATTATGTCTTGAAGATTTGTTGTAAAATGGCTTGGTGCATTAAATATAACTTGAACTTTATAATCTGTTTCAAAATTGGTATATAATTCATATTTTTTGTTGTTTTCTGCGGCTAAATTTGCTACTGATATTATTTCATATATAGTAATGTCTTTTCTGTCTAGAAATACATTATATTGTGCATTATACTGAGTTAGCTGATTTTGTTCTATTCTATCATATATTTCTTTGGAATTTGCACCAAAAGATGCAAAAAGGTATACAGCTAAAGATAAAATTAATATTCCTATTAATATTCCTGCTGCCATAATTAAGGCTTTTGATGCATTTTCCATTTTTACCTCCTTAATTTAGCTTTTTTTACTTATGGTGTTACATCTTCAAAGTACATTGCACTAACTCTACCTTCGCGGTTATTGTATTCTATGCTTGTACATTTAAATACTTTGTTTTGCTTGTCTTCTTCGTCTATTTGTTTAAATTCTTTTGTTATGTCTGGATAAATTGTTATTATATTTGTGTCTATTGGATATTGTGGATTTTTTTCATTGTTGCTTTGGATTTTGTTGTATAAACTTTTTAGTTCCATTAATGTTAAGTCATCTTTATTAAAAGGTTCATATTGATTATTATATTGTGCTACTTGCAAAGATTTTTCATTAGCATTTGAACTTTCTTGATATTCTGATAAGTTAACAAATAATACAATCAATGCTCCTAGTATTAATAGTGCTATTAATACTCCACCTGCAATTAATAAAGCTTTTGATGCATTCTCCATTTTTCCCTCCTATTTATTTTACATAGCTGACATACTTGAGAAAGAACTATTCATACTTGTTAGTCCTATAAATACTAATGGTATAATTAAGTATCCTACAAACATACATACCATTGGTGCAAATCCTATTGCTTTTCCTATCATTCCTTTTCTTTTTATTAGTCTTTCGTTTGATTCTTTTCTTTTTTCTTGGTAATAGTCTCTTTCTGAGTCTAATTCATCAAATGCGTCTGTAATTGGTATTTTTTCTACTGCTGCTTGCAAACTTTCTATTATTCTAATTAGTGGCATGTATGAAACATCATCTTTCATTTCTTCTAATGCTTCCCATGCTCCTGCTTCATAGTTGTTTACACATTTTGTTATTGGTGCTCTAAATATATTTGAATATCTTTCTAGCCATTCTAGAATTATTTCAACATTTACTCTTTCAATTCTCATTAGCATTAATATAATTGTTTGGAATTGCATTACTTCGTCTTCCATTTCTAGTTGTCTCATTTTAACTTGGAACATTAGTATCCAAATTGGTGCCATGTATGCAATTATTGCAAATACGAATGATAATAATATTTCAAACCATTGCATGTATTCACTATTTACTATTTGGAGTTTTTCGTAAATTCTTTCTACTGCAACTGTTATTTCTTCATCTGATGATTCTTCATAAAACTTTGAATCTCTTACTGCTATTTCTATTTGAGCTTCAGTTGTTTCTAACTTTCCTCTAAATCTATCTAGGAAAACATTGTCTTGCTCAGTTACTTCCATTGCTGCTTTTTCGTCTTCTTCAGAGAGTCCTCCTATTATGTCATAATCTGTTGTTGGCTCTTCATAGACATAATTTATTGCTATTGTATGTAAATATGAAAATATTATTAATGATGCTATAAATGTGATTATACACAGTGTTAATCTATTAATATAGAGCCATTCCATTTTTAGGTGCGAGGCTGCATCTTTTAATAGTTGTGTAACTTTTCTATATTCTTTTGTTCCAACTTTTGGAATAAATAAGTCTACTATTTTTTTGATTGGTTTTTTACTATATAATTTTGCTTGCCATGGATTTTCTGTATTTTTTGTGTTAATTCCTGTTGAACCATTATCTTTTAGTTTTCTAACTAATATATAAGATATGAATGTTAATATTAGTATTAATATTTGCACTATCATACCTGGTTTTCCTAAGTACCAGCTTGCAGTAAATGAAAAGTTATCTATTGACCAATTTTTTAATGGTTCTAATAGTAGTACTGGTGCAATTGATATTATTGCTAAACTTTGGAAAACATAATTTAATTTGTCTCTTTTTAGAATTTCTAGTTGCATTTCTTGGGCAATATTATTTAAATTCTTTAAATATAATGATGCTCCATTTACTTTTCTATCACCAAATTCTTTTGTTAAGTAAGAAACTCCAGCAAATTCTTTTAAGAAACTATTTGGTGCAATATCATAGTATTTTTCTAGTTCTGTTTCTGGGTCATCTGATATTAATATTTCATATATTTTTTCTCCTTGCCTTGAAACACTCATTTCGTCGTCTTGTGATACTTGGTAAATTGCTTCTTCTACCATGTTAAATTCATGGTATGCGTGTCTTATTTCGGCAAAGAAATCTATTTGTTCTTTTAAAATTTTGTCATCTATTTTGTCTACTGAACCATCTATAAATGTGTCTATCATAAATAATTCGAATATTAATAATATAAACATTAATAGGTAGTTTCCTGCTGTAAACATTATTGTAAGTATTATTATTGGTACTAAAATTGCTAATGTTTTGGTAAGTATTTTAGCAGTGGATTTTCTTGTATTGTATTCGTCATCTACATTTATTATTTCCAATCTTCTTCTTAATTTTAGTACATATCTTTTTATAAATGGTATTTTTACGTATGTAAGGTATAATTTTTGATATAATACTTCTGCAGAAAATTTATTTTCTTTTGTACCTTGTTGTAATTTTTGTATTTTTTTGTATTCTGATTTTTGCATTTTTTTAGATAAGACAAAATACAATATAATAATTATTACAAACGCTCCTGCTGCTCCTCCCATTATATAGAAAATTATGTTGCTATTCACTTTTGTTTTAGCACCTCCTTAATAAAGCCTTTTTTTATTTATATTTCTTGTGCTGTTTTTGGTTTTCTTCCTCTTCTTTTTGGTTGTTCTTCACTTTCTTCTGCTGAAGCATTAACTTCTTGAACAGTTTGAGTTTTCATATTTCCCCAATGTTTTTCTATAAATTTATTAAATGCCTCTAAGTCTGTATCATCCATGTTATTTTTCATTTCTCTTATGTTTTGGTCTGAAATTGGGTTTGTTATTACATATTCTCCATCTATATATTCCATTATGTTTCTATATGTATATAACTTTTTATCTGTAGTTTTAGAAAAGAATTGTGTTGCATTATCAAAAAATTTGTCGAATTTTCCTTCTAATGTTTTTTCTTTTCTATGGTCATATGTATATTCATCTTTTTGTTCTAGTGGTATACATTCTGTTATTCTTTCTATGTATCTTTTTCCTCTGAAATCTTTTACTTGGTGTACATCAAAGTTTAATACTTGTATAACTTGTTCTTCTGCTGTTTTTTCATCTGTAAATACTCCGTGTTCTTAACATTGAGTTTCTAAGTGCTGTTACTAAGTTTGGAAATGTTTTTGCGTGGTGTGTAAATAATGTAAATTTAGATGCAACTTGTGCTGCTTGTATCATCCAAGATGCTACGGGATCTGTTGCAACCTCTCCGGATGATGTTTACAGAACCGTCAGTTTTCTTTTGAACGTCTAGACCTTCTTGTCCTGAAATTGTATCTGTTTCTCTAAATGATAATATGTTTCTTGTTGGGTATATTTTTCTTAAGTGAAGCTCAAATGCCATCTCTTGAACCCTTATATTCATTGTTTCATATATGTTTTCTATCATCCCCATAAGCAAAGTTGTTTTACCAGAACCTTGCTCACCGGTAATTGCTGTTATTCTTGCTCCTTTTACTAAGAATTTTAATAATTCTATTGTGTCTTCTTTTCCTGGGTCTCTTACTAATTGTTCTAGAGTTGCTCTTTTTACGTCAAATTTTCTTACAAAGAATGCCCATGTTTCTGAGAAACTTGGTCTTACAACAACTACACGAGAACCATCTTTCATTTCGTTTATTTTGTAACCATTTGTATCTGATAATTGTCCTGGGTTATTGTATTTGTATATATTTTGACATACTCTTTTTAGTTCTGCTTCTGTTCCAAATGAAAGGAATGCTAAACGTATTGATTTACCTTGGAAAAATATCCAAATACTGTCACATGCTCTTGGAACTTTGTGTTCTTCTATTTGGTTTAAATAGTCTCCATCTGTTTGTGCTACTTGGCTTAAGAAACTTTCTGGAAGTCCAGATACTCCTCCGAGAAACTCCGGTCTATATTCATGTCTCTTACTTCATCTATACTACTATATCCTTTGTAGTGTTGATATATTCTTTGTACTACTACTGATAGTTTATCTGAAAAAGATAGTACTACATTTTCTTTTTCATATATATCTTCTATTTCGTTACTTGTTATAACATATGAAGGTTTGGTTTCTCCTTCTACATATTTTAGTTCTGCTAAGTTGTATTTTTTTATTAATTCTGTTAAAGCTTCATAACCAAATTCTTTTTTATATGCATATATTAAAATATCGAATTTGTCTTGTGGTGTTAGTAATGATGGTATGTCAAATGGTATTGCTTTTGATATATTACTTTCTGTTACTCCATATTCTTGTTGTAATAAGTCAAATATCAATTCTTTAACATATTTTTTATCATTAACATCTCCATATGTACAACCTTTTAATGCTTTTTTTAATTCATATTTCTTATTTTTTCTTCTTTTTAATTCTTCTTCAGAGAGACCTATATCGTATAAATTTATTTTTGTGATTTCGTCTAATCTTTTTTTGACGAATTCTATCATTTTTTCTATTGTATAGGTTTTGTCATCTACTACTATTTCATTTTCTACTTGTGCCTTTTGTTTTTTCTTTACATTGTAGTAGATAAAATATGCTATTACTCCTAATACAACTATTATTAATATGATATTTGCTATTGTCATTTAGGTTTACCCTCCTTTACATTTTTGCCGACAAATCTTGTAATCTGTATATTATATTTTCTGATGTTCTTTTAACTTCTGTTAGGAAAAATGAGTTTCTATCATCTTCATCTACTCTTCTAAGCTTTAAGAAAAGATCTGGCACTTTTGCTTCTTCTGATGCTTCAAAAAATAGCGTATTGTATGGGATTGTAGAAACTTGATTTTTTTCTTTCATGTATCTTGATATATTTTTTATGTTGTATTTTGAAAATCTATCAAATCTTCCAATCATTATTAAAATTTTCTTCGATTTTAATATTTGATTTTGCTCTCGTAATTTCATAAATTTATTTATACTTACTAATCTTTGACTAATTGTAGTTACAATCAAATTTGAATTTCTTAGTATTGTATCTGCTATATTTTCGTTTAAACCGTTTTCCTAGATCTACTAAAACTAAATCATAATATTTGTTTGCTAAATTTATAACTTCTGGATATATTTTTTGTATTTCTTCATATTGTGTTGCAACACCTTTAAAAGATTGTAATATTTCTAATCTATCTTTAAATATTATTTTAGTATAGTTTGTAATACTTTGGGCTTCTAGCTTATTACTTCTCATTATTTTGGTTAGGCCTAAAATCCCTTCTTCCATTTCTACTGCTGTATTTGGTCCGAAATAGTCCAAAATTCTTTTTTTCTTTTTTAGGTTCTACGAAACAATTATCTAAGTTTTCATCTTTATATGCAGTTGAAATTATTAGTATTCTATAATTATGTTCTATTGACATATGTGTTGCAATAGCTGCTATTGACAAAGTCTTTCCAGTTTGTTCTTTTTCATCACTCCAAAATGTTACAACAGACATTTTTATACTCCTTTTTCTAGGTTTTTTATTGTTCTTCTTACTATGGTTTCACTTACATCTCCTAATATTTCTTCTGCAATGTAAGCTAAACTATCTTTATATTGGATACTTAATTTTTTTAGTTTGATTTTGGCTACTCTTTGGTTTTCATAAATTACATTTAAATCCCCATTTTCTATTGGGAAATATATTCTATATTCGTTCCATATTACTTTATAGCCTAAAGAAAGGAAATTTAAGTAATCATCCTCTTCTTTTAGGGTTTCGCTTGCGAAAAGTACTTTGGTCAAACTTATTACATCGTCTAATGTACTTAAAATTTCCAATCCTTTTTTCAAAGAATAATTATCAAAAGAAGTTACAAAATAATTTTTTTTTGCTTCTTCTAGTTTAAAACTTTTAAATCCTTCCATGTTGTCTGTGTCTATCAAAACTATATCATATTCAAATTCTTGTTCTTCTGTAAGTCCTAAATATCTTTTTATGTCTTCAAAATTTGTAAAACCTACTGCTATATCTATATCTTCAAAATTTGTTACATATTTTTTGGTAGGATTTATAGCAGGCACTACATATCTTGCTCTTTGGTTTATTGTTGTGTCTATTACTAAAACTTTTTTATTTAATGTTGTTATTATTTTTGCAATATATAAAATTAAATCTATTTTAGCATATGCTCCTATAAATCCTATTTTCTTCATGAGTTTTTCTCCTTTTTTATTATTGTGCTGTTGTTGCAGCTGCGGCTCCTGCTAAAGAGTCTAAGTATTCTTTTCTTGAGTTTTTAGAATTTGTTATGCTTTGTTGCATATTTGATTGTAATGTTCCGTCTGATTGTTCTCCTGCTGCTTCTATTATTGGGTTTATATCATTATTTCTTAGGTCTGTTAATCCTTGGTCATATCTTGCTCTTATTTCATTCATTGCTCTTTCCACTATGTTTGGATCACTGTTTATTAAATTTCTTACACTTGCATTAATTGGATATGTAGGTGTTGCTGCTTCTTGCATTCCTGGTTCTGTATATTTTGTTACATATAATTTTGTTCCATTTATTCTAAATGCTTCTACTATTGCACAACTCATATGTAATATTTCGTCTTCTGAAAGATTTATCCATAATGTATCTTCTGAATCTATACCATTTATAGTTGGCATTTCTACTTCTTTTTTAGATACTACAATGTAATCTTGTCCTGATGGGAATTGTATTCTTACATCTATATAATCTCCTGTTGTTAAATCCATTGGTAAAACAAGCATGTTGTATTCTTGTTTTCTCACGTCGTCTTGTACTACATCATCACTTTTGCTTATTAATTCTGTTGTAATTACAGTGTTTTTGTTCATGTCTACCTTAGCTACTAGTGGTACTGAATTTAATTCTAGGTATTGTTTTTCATTATTTCTCATTATGTAATAGTTTTCAGTTTCATCTTCTTTTAAAACATCGTAATCTCTATTATCTATATTAATACTTAATTTTAATTCTCCATTTTCACCTTGCACTGTTTGTATGTCATTTCCGTCTTTAGTTTGCAAAGCATAGTTTTGAATTACTTCTATATTACTTGTTGCATTATTTGGAACAAGGTTTCTATTTACTGTTTGTATTGTTAACATATCTTGTGTTATTACTTGTCCGAGATTTAACATCTTGGTTTAGTACATATACATTTGTACTTAATTTTAATTCTTCTTGTTCTTTTTTTGTTTTGTTCATAAGTTGTATAAATAGAAATGCTATTATAACACCTGCTATTAATAACATTACTAACATTCCTAATAAAAATGAATTTCTTGCTTTTCTTTGCATTGGATTTGTTGCCATTACAAATTCCTCCCTTTATCTTTATTTTATTTGTTTTTTTACAAAATACTTGTTTATTTTATTTTAACTCAAATCAAATCTAAAATCAATGGATTTTATTGGTGTTAATAAAAATTAATATTACTGTAATATTGCTGTAATATTTTTGTAATATTCTGTTTATTAATCACAAAATTTTTGTAAAGCTTTTGCTACTCCTTCTTCATTATTTGTAAATTCGGTTATATAATTTGCTATTCCGTGTAACTACTGGTGTGCTTCCTTTCATTGCAATTCCTAAGCCTGCTTGTTCTATCATTTTTTTGTCGTTTATATTGTCTCCTATTGTTATTATTTCTTGAGTTTTTAAGTTTAATAGTTCCATTAAGTATTCTATTGCATACCATTTATCTACATTTTTTGATGAAATTTCTGTATAAAAATATTCTATTGTGACATCTTTTGTCCCTTGCTTTATTATTTTTCTTGACATATGCAAGACATCTAATACTTCTATTTCTTCTATTTGCCTTAATTTTTTTATTATTGAATTAAATACACTTTTAGTTTCATCACATACTGTTATTTTTAAAAATCTTTCTTCTTTCATTTCTTTTACATATTCGTACATGTTTTTTACTATATTAATATTGGTCTTTTTGTTTTCTTCTTTTTTTAGATTTTCTTTGTGGTAATATAGAACATTGTATTTTAAGCTTGTTGCAAGTATTGTTTTGTCTGTATATACATTATATGCTATGCTGTTTTCTTCACATATTTTTATGATTTCTAGTACTTTTTCTTTTGACATATATTTGTCATATATTATTTTATCTTGTTTAATATCATATATAAGTGCTCCATTTCCTGCTATAAAATATTTATCACTTCCTATTTCTTTTGCTATTGTTTTTATAGAATCTATTGGTCTTCCTGATGCAATTATTACATCTGTTCCTTTTTTTATTGTTTCTTTTATTACTTCTTTTGTATTGTTAGTTACTACTCCGTAGCTATTTAGCATTGTTCCGTCTAAATCTATTGCGACTAATTTATACATTTTTTTCACTCCTTATTTGGCTATTATATATTTAATTTTTTTTTTATGCAATATTTTTTTAAGTTATTTTTGGAAAAAATTTCTTGTGTATTTTTCTCTTTTTCTGCAAATGATAGTATTAGAAAAAGCAAGCAAAAAGTTTTTTCTTATAATGAAATAAATGCAGGAGGTGAAGAAACAAATGGCAAACTATTCAAACAAAAAATTAGTTCCAGAAGCTATGTCTGCTTTAGACAAATTCAAATATGAAGTAGCTAGTGAAGTAGGTGTTAACTTAAAAGACGGATATAATGGAGACATTTCAGCTAGAGACGCTGGTAAAATAGGTGGTAACATGGTAAGAAAAATGATACAACAAGTAGAACAACAAATGAAATAGTTTTTCTTATATTATTTATTTTATGTTACTTTAATTAAAAACGCAGGAAGTTAAGTTTTGTTTTTATTTATTTTATTTTTAAAATACATAAAGGCAGGATTTGATTTCCTGCCTTTTATTTATAAATTTACAAGTATATATAAAGTATCTTCTATTTTTTTGGTTTGAATTTCTTCATCATTATAAAAATCGAAATTTGCTCTATAAAATATTTGCTCTTTATATTCTTTTACTAAGTCTATCCCTGTATAATATTTAAGAGTTTGACTATTATATATTCCTAAAAAATATCTTGATGTTGTAATATCTTTAATGTTTTTATATTTTTCTCTATATCTCCCATCTTGCACATACCATATGCTAAAACTTTTTATTTCTTCACCTTTTTCTTTATATTCCTCTACTTGTGATTTTATAATATTTGAAAATTCGATGTCTAGCTTATTACTCATATCATATATTTTTGTAACTCTTATTGTGTTTAATATATTTATTATAAAATATGTAATTAGGGTAATTGTTAAAAGTTTCATATATATATTCTTTTCTTGAAATATTTCAGTTTCGCAATACATATAGACCATTATAGTACCTATCATTTGTCCCCAAGCTCCAAATATCCTTCCTGTTGCTCCAAATTGTATAATTAAATATGGGAAAACACTTATTATACTAGTTATTATTAAAAATAATATATTTACATATTTATCTATTTTTTTAGTTTTCACACTGTAGATTGATATTATTATTAAACATATTAATATGTAACATACCCATAGGTAATCAGGAAATAACCCCATACTGTCAAATACAAATTCCTTAAAATAATTAGCATTATTTAACATTACTGCAAATTTATCTTCTAAAAGTCTTGGTGTTTTTTCTAATCCCATTAATTCTGGTAATATAAGTATTTCCATTAGATTTAATATTGTAACTAGTATTATAATGATAGCACATTTAAATAAATCCTTAAGAAATTGCTTACTAAATTTTTTATTTTCAAGAAAACACATTAATACAGACATTATAATATAAATTGAGATTGTTCCTTGATAGAAAAACACTCCAATTAATGCAATTATAAAACCTAATTTAGTTTTTCTTTCTATTATAGTTTTTTTGACAGATATTATAAATAATAATACACTAGTTGCTAGTGCAAATGCTTCTACAAATTGCATTGCATCTATTTGCGTAAAGGTAAAGATTGTTATATAGCTTATAATAAATTTAATTATTTTATCCTTTTTGGTTTTTGACTCTTTGTAGTGTTCCATTATTTTATATATTTCTAGCACCGCAAAAGAAAGTATAATAATTGCTAAAATTAAACTTATTATATATAAAATCTTTAAGCTCGGATTTATAAAAGCTACAAATAGAAATATAAGTGCTAAGAATAATCTTCCATCTCTTATATATGCATCTTTTATAGCATATGAAAAATATCCTTGACTAGTTATTCTTTCTAAGTCTATAGAATAGTAACCATCTAATATAAAAAAGTAACTTATTAAAGATATTATTATGGATATTAGCACAATTAATACTTTATATTTTCGTTTCATCTTTTCCTCCAATTGTCATTTGTGTATTTTAAATTATGCTTCTGGTTCTACTAATCCATAATTTTTGCCATCTTTTAATTTATGTATTACATTTACTTTTCCTGTTTCTACATTTATAAATGTTAAAAAGTTATGTGTTGGTTTTTCTTGCAATTTTAGCATTGCATCTTCTGGTAACATTGGTTTTATTTCATAATATGATGTTTTTATTATTTCGTTTTTCATTTCTGATGCTTCGCTATCTAGTGTTTCCATTGTTTTTATTGATGCATCTTTCATCATTTTTTCTTTTTTGGTTTTTGCTTTTCTTATTTGTCCTTCTAGTATGTCTATGTCTTTATCAATAGATGCATACATGTCTTTGTCTTCTGTTACTGCTCTATATTTTTCTCCATTTGCAGTTACATAGATTTCTGCTATTTGTTCATTTTTTTCAGTTCTTAAAGTAACTTCTGCTTTTGCGTCCTCAAAATATTTATCAATTCTTTCTAATTTTTTTTCTACATAGTCGTTTATTGCTTCTGTTATCTTTAGTTCCTTTCCTGTTATTTTTATTTTCATAAAAATCGCTCCCTTCTTCTTTTATGTTTATTTTTTTAGTTATATTTTTATTATATACATTTTTTTGTTTTTTTTCAACTACTTTTGTAATAACTAGTAATTTTTTTTAGAAAATATGTCCTCTAATTTGTATTCTTTTTCTAATTTTTCGTTGAAATATAGTTTAGTTATAAGTTTAAATTCTTCTAATGCTTCGTTTTTTATGGTAAATGAGAATAGTTTTTTAGGTGGTGCTAGAATTGTGTATTTTATCGCATTTAGTGTTGAGTTAGTCATTATTAGGCAAGATTTATCTTGTCTGCTACATGGTTCACATTTAAATCCATTATCTTTTAGGCTAAAGTATTTTAGATTTTCTTTGGTTTTACAATTTGTACATTCATTTAATTTAGGTGTAAAACCTAATATGCATAATAATCTTAGTTTAAATATGCTAATTACTAATTCTAGGTCTTTATCTGTTTTAGATATTGTGTAGAGTGTGTTTAATAAAAGTTGCAAAATTCTAAAACAGTTTTCATTTTCTTGGGTTACATCTTGTACTATTTTGTTTATGTGTACGGCATATTTTAGTTTGTCTAAGTCTGTTCTTATGTCATAAAAAACTTCTATTGGTTCTACTGAATTAATGTGATATGTATTTGTTCCTTTATACACTAAGTATTCTCCAAAGCAAAAAATTTGTGTGCCTGCTAAAAGAGCACTTTTAGGTCTTCTTGCTCCTTTAGCTACACACGAGATTTTACCGTAGTTTGGTGTTAATATTGTTAACATTTTGTCAAAATCTCCTACGTTAGTTTCTGATAATACTATTCCATTTATTTTTACATTTGCCATTTTACATCCTCTTCGTTTTTAGTATGTTGGTTTTCTAGTAAAGTATTTTGCCCAGTTGTTATTTGGGTTATTTTACTTGATTTTTCTTCTATTCCGTCTTCTATTTTTTCTATTTGTTTTAGTTCTAAATAGGTATTTATATTTCCTGTGTTTTTAAAAGTATCCCAGGCTATTTTTTTAATCATATGCTCACTTCCTTTATTTAAAGTTTTTACCTTTAATTTTATCTTTTGCATTTTTTTAGTTTTTATTCGCTTGTTTGTTTAATTTGTTTTTTATTTTGATTTAAATTTATTTACAATTTTTTCATTTTCTTGCCAGTCTTCTTTTACTTTTACCCATGTTTTTAGGTTTACTTTTACTCCAAAATTTTGCTCTAAGTCTAATCTTGCTAATCTTCCAATTCTTTTTAACATTTCTCCATTTTTTCCTATTATTATTCCTTTGTGTGAATTTCTTAGGCAATAAATTGTTGCTTCTATGTCATAGATTATTTGCCCTTGTTTATTTTTTCTTTCTTTCATTTTTTCTACTTCTACATATATTCCATGTGGTACTTCGTCTTGCAATAGTCTTAAGGCTTTTTCTCTTATTGTTTCTTCAGCTAAATTTCTTAAGGTTTGATCTGTGTATTCTTCTATATCATAATATGCTGGCCCTGGTAATAGGTTCTTTTCTATTTCATCTAGTATTGTTTGTTTATATTTTTCGTTTGTTGCTGATATTGGAATTACAGCTTCAAAATTATATTCTTTGCTGTATATATCTATTAAGTTTAATAATGTTTCTTTTTTGACTAAATCTATTTTGTTAATTATTAATATTGTTTTTCTTTTGGCTTCTTTTATTTTTTCTAATATTATTTTATCTCCTTTTCCTATTCCATTGCTTGTTGCTTCTATTAAAAAAAGTATTAAATCTGATTCTTTTAGGCTTGTTAATGAGGTTTCTATCATTGTTTCATTTAGTTTGGTTTTTGGTTTGTGTATTCCTGGTGTGTCTATAAATATTATTTGTGAATTTTTTCTATTTACTATTCCTTTAATTGCTGTTCTGGTTGTTTGTACTTTGTTTGCTATTGCAGCTATTTTTTCACCTACTAGTAAATTTAGAAGTGTTGATTTTCCTACATTTGTTCTTCCAATTAGTGTTACAAAACCTGATTTAAATTGTTCCATTTTGCCTCCTTGTTTTTGTTTATTATATATTTATTATATAACTTTTTCAAGCTAAATTTGTAGAAAATATGGGGCTGATTTAATTTATTTTTTTAAGTTTTTTTGCATATTTGTATTTTAACAATAAAATTTTATTTTTTCAATACTTTTTAAGTAAGAATTAGCTTTAAAAAAGAATTAATTGAATATATAGATTATTACAATAATAGAAGGATTAATGGCAAATTAAAAGAAATGAGTCCTGTAAATTACAGAATTCATTCCTTAATATTTTTCTAGCATATATTTTATTAAAATTTTTAGCTTTTTTAGGTTATGTCAAATTTTAATTGATATTTTTTAATTATGTTATAAGTTCTACCTTGTAATCTTTTTCGTTTATTTTTACACATAAATATAATCTTTTACTAATGTCTTTTGTGCTTAGACTAAACTTAAGTTGTATTTCTTCTGGATTTTCAGTTGTTGATAAATTGGTATAATTATATGTGTTTCCTTGTTCATCTTCTATATGAATTGCTTCATTTATTTTGTTTGTAAACTCTTCTTCACTTAAATTTCTTCCATCCATTACGGCTTTGCGTAAACCGTCTTGTTCTACTTTCATAACTAGAGCGGTTTTAGTTAGTTCTGCTTTTGATACTTTTAGCCCCTCTACTTCATTTGCTAATTTTAAATTTATTGATTGCCTTGTATAAAATTCTTCTGGTATGTTTAATTCTATAATCCATTCATCATTTGTTATATTTACATTTTGTGCTGAAAGCATTTGTGTTTTTTCTTCATTAAGTTCCATTAGATCATATCCTATGTCAAATATTCTAATATATAATTTTTTACTTTTTGGAAATCCTTTGTTTGAGGTCATTTCTGTATATGCTATAATATTTCCTTTTTGGGAAGTAATTACTCCCATTCCTGATGAATCTTTTAATTGTACTGCAAATACATCTTTTTTATCATAATTTGTTCCTAGTTCTTTATATAGTTTTTCCCAGTATGGAACTTTTTCGTCTTTAAATAGCATTCTTTCTTGTATTCCGTATATGTTGCCATTTTCATCATATACGGCAAATCCATATCTAAAGGTTTGGGTATTTAATTCAATGTCTTCTGGTAATTGAAAGTTGACATTTATTTTAAAATAATCATTTGTTAGGATTAGAGAGTCTATTTTTATTCCAATGTCATTTTTATATATGTAGTCCATTTGTATATTTTTTTCATATTCTTGTATGGCTTCATTTATTGTAGCAGAGCCATAATTTATTGGTCTATTTTCATATTCTTGGTATTCTATATTCCATTGTATTTTAGCATAAATGCTTGGGGTAAGTGCTCCTAGCATTATTACAATTAGGAGTATTGCTGCTATGTTTAATATTTTTCTTTTTTTCATATTACCACTTCCTTTCACTTTTTGTAAAATCTCGTAGTAATTATTTTCCTTGCTGTATTTTTCATTTAAGTAATTTTTTAATAGCTTGCTTTCTAGCATTTTTTATTTTTCCCCCTTTCTTTTAAATTTTTCTTTTATCTCTTTTAGGGTCCTATATATGTGATTTTTTACGTTTGATTCTTTTAGGTCTAATTCTTTTGATATTTCTGATATTTTCATGTCAAATAAGTAATATAGTGAAAATATTTTTGCTGTAACTCCTCCTTTTGATTCTATATAATTCCATACTTCTCCGTACATTTTCTTTTGTAATTATACTAGCTTCTAGGTCAGAGTCATCTTTTAAGTAAGTAAGTTCTTCATTTATTTCATTTTTTAACATATATAGGTTTTGTTTTTTGTTTTTATAGTATTTTTTTAGTATGTTTTTTGTAATTCCTATTATGTAGTCATCTATTTTCTCTATTTCTAATTTATTTTTCCTTTTTAGATTTTTGTATAGTTCTACATATGTGTCTTGAATTATGTCATTTACGTCTTCTAATTTGTTACATTTGCATATTATGTATTTTAATGTTTTGTTGTATGTTTCGTTATATATTAGTTCAAATTGTTCTTTTGTTATTTGAGTACTCATAATTTTTCTTCCCCCTTATATTTTATAAGTGCTTAAAATTTATGTAAAAGTTTCAAAAAAATAAACATTATGATTTTTTTATTTTTTCATAATGTTTATTTTTATTTTTATAATGTTGGTTCATCATTACCTTATTTGCCTATTCTCTTTAGTCTGTTGGTTTTGTTCTGCTTCTTTTGGCAAATCTTGTGGTGTTTTTAGCGTACTTGGATCTACTTTATATTCTTCTTTTATTGATGGTCTTTTTGAAGCTTGTGATTTATTTTCTTGTGTAACTTGTTCTATTTGTTCTTTATTCTGTTTTGGTTTAATAGCTTGTTTTATTCTATCTTTTATTTTCTGCCATGTTTTTGTAATTTTGCTAATAAAAGATCCTTTTTGTGGCTGTTCTATTGGTAAATTACTTTCTGGCTCTTTTATGCTTATTTCATATAATTCGAAACTTTTTCTTCCCCATTCTTCTCCTAATTTTTTTAGTTCTTGTCTTGTTTTAGTAGGTAGATATTGGTTATTCTCATTATATATCATATTTTGTACTCTTGTGCTATCAGCAGAATCTTTCATGTTAGCTATTTCTTGTTTTATTGCTTCTATATCAATTTCTGGAAGTTTAAATGCTTCTTCTTCTTCTTTTGCTATATATTTTGTATTTTCTCCTTTTAGTTTTTCAGCATCTTGTTTTGCTTGGTTGTATCTGTCTAATACAAACCTATCTACCTGTATTCCTTCTTCTACTTGGACGTTTCCCCAAGTTTCTGGTGTTTTTAAAGCATTTACTAAGCCATTTAATGCTCTAAACTCGTCTTGTATGCTTTTGGGTGTATTTGCATCATAGATATTTGGATATTTGCTTTTAATTAGTGCCATTCTTTTGTTGTATTCATCTATTCTTTGTGTTTCTTTGTTTTCTTCCATTTTCTTAACTCCTTTGTTTTTTTATTTACTTTCTCTTTTATTTTTTATCATATTTTAAAAATTATGCATAAGCCTGACGTTTTTTAAAGCTAAGTAGATTTGTAATTTCATTTCCTTTTCTAACCTTTTTAGCATTTCTTGCTCTTTCTTGTTCGATTTCTCTTTTTTGTTTTTCTGCCATTGATTGACATATTGCTTTTTGATAGGTAAAGTGTGTGTCTTGTGCAATTTTACTCCAGTTATATTCATTTCTTACTTTATTTTTTGCTTTTCTTGTTATTTCTTGGCATAATTTATGGTCATATAATAATTCTAATATTGAATCTGCAATTGAATTTGGATTTCCACAGTATGCTTTCATTCCATTTTCTCTATGCCTAACTATTTCATTTAGTCCTCCTATATCTGATACTACTATTGGATTTTCTGAAAGCATTGCTTCTAGAGCTACTATTCCAAATGGTTCATATGTGCTTGGGAATACTGCTATATCTGCTGCTTTATACATCTTTTGAACGTCTTTTCCATTCATGTATCCTGCAAAATATACTTTGTTTGAGATTCCCATATTGTTTACTTGCGCTTTTAATTCGTCAAGCATTCCACCTTTTCCACATATTACTAATTTTGAGTCATGATATCCATTTAATATTTTAGGCATTGCAGCAATTAGATGTTGTATTCCTTTTTCATATACAAGTCTTCCCATAAATAATATTATTTTTTCATTGTCCATTGCATATTTTCTTCTAAAATTATAATCTCTTTCTATTCCATTAAATAAATTTAAATTTACACCGTTTGGTACTACATTTATTTTTTCATATGGTAAACCAAATAATCTTTGTAGTTCACCTTTCATGTAATTACTATTTACTATTACTTCTGATGATTCATATGTTAACATCCATTCTGTGTCATTAATATACCTTTGTTGCTCATCATGAATTCCACTGTTTCTTCCTGCTTCTGTTGCGTGAATTGTTGATACTATTGGGATATTGTATGAATTCTTTAATGTTTTGGCAGCATATGCAACTAACCAGTCGTGTGCATGAATTACATCAAACTTTCCTTCTTTTGATATTATTTCATTTGCTTTTGCTATCATATTGAAATTCATTTGCATTATCCAATCAATAAAGTTGTTTGGATTTATCATGTAATTATCAACTCTATATACTTTTACTCCTTTGTCATCTTCAAAATATGGAGCATCTCCATCTTTGTATGTAACTACTGTTACATCATGCCCATCTTTTAATAGTGTTCTTGATAAATCATATACAACTCTTGCAATTCCGCCTACAACTCTTGGTGGATATTCCCATGTTAACATTAATATTTTCATTTGATTTTACTCCCTTTCTTTTACATTTTCTTTTGTTTTTTGACAATCTCCTATTATATTGTATACAATTTGTTTTAAAAAGTAAATGCTTTTGCAAAAATTTTTTAAGAATTTTTTTAAGACATTTAGGGGCAATTTGGGACGTTTCCCAATTGGACATTTTGACCACTTTGGGACACTTCTCCTTTGGGGGAAAATTGCTCTAAAACCATTGGTGATGTTCGGCTAAGGGCTATGGTAATAATATTATATT
>CALXUW010000109.1 GCA_944391795.1 uncultured Clostridia bacterium | reverse complement strand
CCTTTCTTTTGTGTTGTTTGTTTTGTTATTCACATTTTAAAGGATTATCTATGTTTTTTCAATATTTTTTAGATAAAAATTATGTAGGCATTTTTTTATATTTTGCCTACATTAATTTTACACTAACAAAAACAAAGATATTCAATTATTTTTTATATCTTAGAATTAAGCTATACTGTTTAATAATAAAAAATGTCTTAAAAGTTAATTTTCTTTTAAGACATTTTTTATTTAATAATTTTCAGCTTTTATTTCAAAATATGCTTTTGGATGACTACATACTGGGCAAATTTCTGGTGCTGATTTTCCAATTACTATGTGTCCACAATTTCTACATTTCCAAATTCTATCTCCATCACGGCTAAATACTAATCCATTTTCTACATTTCCGATTAATTTTTTATATCTTTCTTCATGTTCTTTTTCTATTTTTGCAACTTCTGAGAATAGATAAGCTATATGATCAAATCCTTCTTCTTTTGCTTCTTTTGCCATTCTGTCGTACATATCTGTCCATTCGTAATTTTCTCCTTCTGCTGCCATGTTTAGGTTTTCTAGAGTTGATTTTATTTCTCCTCCTTGTAGTAATTTGAACCACATTTTTGCATGTTCTTTTTCGTTGTCTGCTGTTTCTTGGAATATTGCAGCTATTTGCTCATATCCTTCTTTTTTTGCTTTACTTGCAAAATATGTATATTTGTTTCTTGCTTGTGATTCTCCTGCAAAAGCCTCCATTAGATTTTTTTCTGTTTTACTTCCCTTTAGTTCCATTTTTAATTCCTCCTTAATTTTTTATTTTTGATTTACAATTTTCACATATTCCATAAATTGATACATTACTTATTTTGAATTCTTGTTTTAGTTGATTTTTTATTTCATTTTCTATTTTTGGTTTTTCTATATCATATACAAAATCTAATACTTTTCCGCAATTGTTGCAAATTAGGTGGTTGTGTTCTTTGTATAAGTAATCATATCTATCAGGTTTTGATGAAATGGTTATTTTTTGAATTATACCATTTTCTACTAGAATGTTAATATTTCTATATACTGTACTTTTGCTGATTTTGGGTTCTTTTTTTGTTACTAGGCCATATATTTCTTCAGCAGTTGGGTGTATTGGATTGTTTTTTATAACTTCTAGTATTATTTCTCTTTGCTTGGAATAGTTGTTCATAAATCTCTCCTTTAAATTAGGAATTATTCCTAATTTTGATAACATTTTATATTTTTATTTTAATTTTGTCAATAGTTTTTTATATATTTTATTTATTATAATCTATAATTTTTATAAATCAAATTTACTTTTTCTTTGTAATTTACAACCTATAATTTAAATTCATTTGAATATTTTAACATAGAAACTGAACACTCTTTGGGGGAATTCTAATAAGGACAAAATTGCTCTTATAGAATTCTTCCTTATTCTATTGTGTTAGATAGCCCAAGAAAGATATAAATTGTTTAGTCAAATTTGTAGTTAAAATAAATTTTAGGAGGATTTTAGAAATGAATAGTAAATTACATATCACAAAGAAGGAGATTATTATCTTCCTAACTTATATTTAGAAAAAGAATATTATGAAAAAGATTATATTATTAGAAAATATGGGCATTTAAGATTAGAATATTTAAAAAATCATAAAAAGGCTGAATATACAATAATGTTTATGAATAAAGCTTAAAGAAAACATATTGTAGAAACTGATAAACAAGCTAAAAGAAAATTTGAAATGCTTATGAATCAAATGTTAGAAAAAAATCCTATTGATGAAAATTTAAAGGATACTAACCCTTTAAAATGGACTGGACTTATGAATAATTATAAACATTCAGTTGAAGAAATTGTATATAAAGAATTAATATATTGTTAAAAATAATCAATAGCAGAGTGTTTTTCTCTGCTATTGATTATTTTCTAATTTATATAAATCCCATGCATATGTTATTTTCCTTTGCATTTCTTTTATTTTCTTCTCTATAAATTCTTTTTTAAATCCAATTTCTATAAGTATGTAATATGATAGAACAATTCGTAAAATATTAATAGCAAAAAATAATTCTTCTCCTTTAAATATCTTATCTTCTTTTGATTTTGAATAATGTGTATAGTAATGCCTTGTATCTACTAACTTTTGTACAAATTCATAAGGAAAAACATTGTTAGACATATTAAAAAAAACAATTTCAAAATTTGCAAGCATTAAATCATTCAATCTACTCTTTAAAATAATATAATTGATATTTTTGTCCTGTTGTGTTTTATCAAATAGATATTCATAATGTGTTGTTTTTGATTTTTCAGGTACATCTTTTAATAGTTCATTTACTCTTTTTTCGTAATCTTCTTTTTTGTTGCATATAAATCTTGAATGGTATGTTTCTAGTGCTTGAACTATATTTAAAAAAATTGTTTCAGATGGCATTTTTTCATATATAATACAAGAATTATATAAATTTAAAATGGGTTCTAATAATTCATATTTTGAAAACCAATTTGTCAATAGTTGAACATTACTATTCGTTATATCAGTTAAAGAAAACAACATATCTCCTATTTTAGGCTCTTTATAATCATCTTTATATGTATCTTTTGAATAAATTTTTATGTCGTTATATATTCTTTTATTATTAAATACTCTATAATAATCTTTTTTATATCCTATAATTTCTTTAATATCTATACTTTTTCCTATTGCCACTTCAATTAAAGTCTTAATTTTATTCAAAATATCTATATAAAAATATAATTCTTGATTCTTTCGAGATGTAATTCTTATTTTTATATATTGCTTTATAATGGTTTCTTCATAATTATAAATATTCGTATTTTCCTGAAAGTATGGTACAAAGCTAATTGTGGTATTATTATCTATACTATATGAAATAGCTTTTTTAAATGAATGCTTAAGATAAAAAGTCCAATTCTTTTTGTATTTTACACTTAATCCATTTAATCCAGACCATGTAAGTGTATCTGATAAACGAAATTCAGTTTTAGAAAATTTCACATTTTTATAATCTTTAAAATCACCATTAATGCAATAATCAATATCCAATTCAATTGTTTTAGTATTATAAGAAATATTTGTATTTCTACTTATTACAGTAGCATTTAGTAAAGTCATTATACCATAAGGTATTAACTTGCCTTTTATAAAGTTTATTCTTGAAGGTATTTCAGCATCATTAAATAAATTTTCTATTTTATCTCTATTATGTAAAATTAATCTAATTATTCCCTTTTTATCATTTATGATTAGATTCCCAAAATATTGTTTTCCTAATATTTCCCAATTTCCGCTGTATCTTAGTTCATCCATTAATTACGCTCCTATATACCTATAATTAACTGTTTTCTTTCTTTTCTTGTTGTTGTATTTCAAAAATCGCTTTTTGACTTTCTATCTCAGCTCTAAGTTCTTCCTCAGTTGGTAAATATGTTTTGTATTTTGTTGCAAATAGTTGTTCATTTCCATTTAATACAGAATATCTCGCTACATCAGCATCTGTATCAGTACAAAGTAAAATTCCAATTGTTGGATTATCATCTTTAG
>CALXUW010000108.1 GCA_944391795.1 uncultured Clostridia bacterium | reverse complement strand
TTAAACTCTTATTAAATAAAGCATTAACAGATAAAGTTAACGATAGGGAAGTTTATATGAAAGGTATAGATGCAAGTTATAACTATGAAGGATATAGCGTATATAAAACAGAAGATTTGAAATAAATTATACTCTTATAGAGAATATAAGTAAATTTTAATGGAGATGGAAAATAAATAAAAAATTCTATAAAAAAATCATACAAATGCGATATGAAAAAATATTGAACTGTAATTATGAAAAATTATGTTGAAAGGAATTAAAAAATGCCATATTTTAATAGTAATATAGTAATTGATAAAAACAATATAAGTTATGAAAATGAGGTTTTAAAAATTTCAAATATTTCAAGAACTTGGATTTTTAGATTTCAAAACAAAGAAAAAAAAGCTTATGAATTAGAAAAAGAAAACTATGAAAGAGCCACCTAAAGAGAAAGAATTCCCCAATAAGTTTGGTTTAGGAATAGAAATGAATTCGGGATATGTAACAATATTTGCTGCAGAAGGCAAAGAAGGTGTGCTTGCTTTGAAAAAGCTTCAAAATGATATAAAAGAGGCAGATGTGCACAATGGTAAAACGGTTTTTAATATGAATGAATATAACGTAAAAGTGGAAGGTGATGTAGAAGGATATGGTACGAAATGTTAAATTTATTCAAAAACCCGAAAGAACAAGATAAGGAATTTGCTAGTTTAATATATTCTGATATGGATTTATGTGACAATTTTATATTGCAAGAAACGAAAACTACAAACGAAGAGTTTTATAAACTAAAAAAATTATTGATTAAAATGACTGATATAGATATAATAAAAAAAGGAATTAGTGAAAATTTAAAAATAAGACAAGTAAATACAAAAAAAGTAAATTTTATAACTATAGAGGCATATAGAAAATATCTAAATAAAGCATTTGGTAAATGTCAAAGATACTATAAATATTAATATAAATTTTTATGAAACATATAAAGATAATGAAATTGTGTTACCACTGGTGAGACAGTTTGAAAAGGAGAATTATGAATAGTTTAGAAAATCTAAGAGATTTAATTATCTATCAAAGTCAAAACAATGAAAATATTTCTATTGAAGTATTATATGATAATGAGGATTTTTGGTTAACTCAAAAATTAATGGGAAAATTATTTGGGGTAGAAGTAAATACAATAAATTATCATTTGAAAGAAGTATTTAAATCTGGAGAATTAATAGAAGAATCAGTTATTCGAAAAATTCGAATAACTGCAAATGACGGAAAAAACTATAATACGAATTTTTATAGCCTAGATGCAATTATTGCTGTTGGTTATAGAGTTAATTCTAAAGAAGCTACTGATTTTAGAATTTGGGCAACTAATACATTAAAAGAATTTATAAAAAAAGGATTTGTTTTAAATGATGAATTTTTAAAAAATGGTCCAAAGTTTGGTAAAGACTATTTCAAAGAATTATTAGAAAGAATTCGTTCAATTAGGACAAGTGAACGTAGAATATGGCAACAACTAACAGATATATTTGCAGAATGTAGTATTGATTATGATAAAGATTCTGAAATAACACACAAATTTTATGCTACAGTTCAAAATAAATTCCACTTTGCAATTACTGGAAATACTGCTGCTGAAATAGTATATAATAAAGCAGACCACACAAAAGAAAATATGGGACTGACAACGTGGAAAAACTCGCCTGATGGTAGAATATTAAAATCGGATGTAATGATTGCAAAAAATTACTTAAATGAAAAACAAATAAAACGTCTTGAAAGAGCTGTATCAGGATACTTTGATTATATAGAAGACTTAGTAGAAAGAGAAAATACTTTTACAATGGATGAATTTGCCAAAAGTATAAATGAATTTTTGGAATTTAGGAGATATGATATTTTACAAGATAATGGTAAAATATCAAGGAAAGAAGCAGAAGAAAAAGCAGAAAAAGAATACATAGAATTTAACAAAATACAAAAAATAACTTCGGACTTTGATAAATTATTATTGGAAAGTAAAAAGTTAGAAAATAAAATATAAAATAGTATAATATTTTGATAAAAATAAAGAGTGCATGGAAATACTGCATCAGAAGTGATTTTTAATAGAGTAGATAGTGAAAAAGAAAATATTCGGGGTGAAGTATATTGAAAGTATTGTTTGTTGGAAATAGTAAAACATATAGGCAAAATATGCCATTCATTTTTCAAAAAATGGTTGAAAAATCTAAAAGAGAAATCTATATAGATAGTGCTACAAAACCAGGTGCAAGTTTGTTAGAACTTTATAATGAAAACGAAACATTAGAAAAAATAAAGAATGAAAAATGGGATTATGTAGTTATACATGAAAGAACAATAAAAGCTCTTCAAGAAAATATAGCTGAATTTTAATAAGGAAATAAAGAAGGGATTAAAAAATGCCATATTTTAATAGTAATATAGAAATAGATAAAAACAATATAAGTTATGAAAATGAAGTCTTAAAAATTTCAAATATTTCAAGAACTTGGATTTTTAGATTTCAAAACAAAGAAAAAAAAGCTTATGAATTAGAAAAAGAAAACTATGAAAGAGCCAAGAAAAATTATGAATTGAGAGAAAAATATAAAAAAAATAGAGAGGTAAAAAATTATTCTATTGCTTGTATCTTAATAGCACTTGTTTCAGTTTATATTTTACAAAGTAGTATGTGGGGGTTATTAGTACTAGCTCTTAGTATTGAGTGTGGTTTTATGGCAATTAAAAAATATAGAAAAAAGATAAACTATGAGGAAGAACCACCTAAAGAAAAAGAATTTCCCAATAAGTTTGGTTTAGGAATAGAAATGAATTCAGGATATGTAACAATATTTGCTGCAGAAGGTAAAGAAGGTGTGCTTGCTTTGAAAAAACTTCAAAATGATATAAAAGAGGCAGATATGCACAATGGTAAAACGGTTTTTAATATGAATGAATATAACGTAAAAGTGGAAGGTGATGTAGAAGGAATTCTTAATGTGGGAGATGACAATGTCAATATTAATGGTAGAAAGGAATTATCAAATGTATGAGTAATAAAAAGAATATAAATATAAATGGTTCCATAAATGGTATTGCAAATTTTGGAGATAATTCCATAAATATTAATATAAAAAAAGAGAATAATACAAATCAATTGGTTAGAAATGACATAGAAGAACCTAATATTAGTGATAAGGATAATTCGAGTGAATTAAGTGAATTAAAGGAAGAAAAATTTAGTAATAAATTTGTAAAAATAATAATGGAAATAGTAATAGGAGTTATCATTTCAGTGATAGCTGGCTATATTTTATATAAATTTAATATGAATTAATGTTTTGAAAAAGTAGATAGAGAAATTGTAAGTTAGCGCAGAAAGGATAAATAAACATGGGAAATCATGCAATTGGAGTTATAAAAAATGAAAAAAATCAATATTTGCAGTATTTTGATGAAAGATGGAATTGCTGGTTATTTATAAACTGCAAATTGCCAAATGGTGATGATAATGAAGCCATAAAGAAGGAAATAGAAAATAAGTTAAAAATAAATAATAACTTAATAGAAGCTAGATGTGTTGGATATAAAAGGCATAGAAAATTTTCAGAAAGTGCAAAAAAAGAAAAAGAATATATACACTATTTTTATGACATACATTTAAATACAAGATTGAATTCGAATGATTTTGAAATAGATGGTAT
>CALXUW010000107.1 GCA_944391795.1 uncultured Clostridia bacterium | reverse complement strand
TAATCTTTAAATTCGCTTTTCCCAGTTATTCTATAGTATTTAATTCCTGTATGAACTCTTACTCCATTATGTGCGATATATGGTTTTATATAATCATAATCAGCATCATAACCAATATCACGGTAAAATTCTCTATAATTAAAATCTCCTGGATACCCATTAATAGAACTCCAAACTTGTCTTGAAGATTCTATATCACGACCAAAAGCAACAACACCTTCTGGTGAAACTATAGGTGCAAAAGTACCATAAATAGGAGTTGGGTCAGCATATAAAATACCATGTGATTCGGTAATAATATATTCAATTCCAAATTCTTTTAAATATTTATCTGCTTCTGGAACATAACCACATTCAGGAAGCCAGATACCACGAGGTTTTTTACCAAAATATCTTTCATATGTTTGAACACCTACAGCAATTTGAGCTTTAACAGTTTTTTCATTAACATATAAAATAGGAAAATAACCATGAGTTGCTCCGACAAGTTATAATTTCTAAGACACCAATATCTTGGAAATGTTTAAAAGCCTCAATTAAATTACATTTATAAACATCTTTAAATAAATGTAAATCATTTGAATATCTATCAAAATAATATTTAGATAATTTATTTAATCTAGCATCTGCTTTAGTTCTTTTTATTTCTTTTTCAGATAATTCGATTAATTTTTTTAAATATTTAATATATTTTCTTTGTAATAATTTATTATCAAGCATAGAAAGTAGAGGAGGGGTCATAGACATTGTAATTCTAAAATTAACTCCTTCATCTACTAATTTTTGAAAATTTGTTAATAATGGAATATATGTTTCTGAAATTGCTTCATATAGCCAAGATTCCTCTAAATAATCATCACTTTCTGGGTGGTGAATAAAAGGAAGATGTGCGTGAAGTACGAAGCTTACATATCCTTTTTTTTCTCTCATAAATTTTTCTCCTTCTAAAACATTAGGGACTGGTCGAATTTGTTCTAAATTTTTGTCACATTTTGTCAAAAAATAAAAACCGTAAATAAATGAAACACCTTGAAAAGTCCCTTTAGTGTTTCAAATATATTTAAATAAAATTAAGAAGAAGGGTTTGAACCTGTATAAATTTCTTCTACATTCTCATTTTTATAAATTTCTTTGTATAGGTCATAGATATTATATATTTTACCCATATTTCTTATAAAAGTAATTGAATTTATAGGTTTAGAAGTTTGCGCTCCAGTTTTTATATTCCTAAAATAAACCATTTTTTGTTCTTTATTAAATAAAATATGATCATTAGGAGATTCTATTTGGTTAGAAGAAGCTACATATATATAATCTTGGTTTAAATTCTCATTTTTTATAATAGGACGTCTACCTAATTCAATTTTATAATCACATTTGCTATCAGCTACATGTAAATACCAACTGTTTGCAAAATCATTTATTTCTACTTCAAAACTATAACCTAAAGTATTATTATGTACAACTAATACAGGTTTTGTTATTTCAAAGAAATTTTCTCCATATTGTTTTTCAAAGCTTTTTCTATCTTCATCAGATATATCCCAATAAATAAATAAAATAGTAGGAGTTTGAGCTAATACCTTTATTACTGTTTGGTTGTACCTATATGGCAAATCATAATATTCTACAATCTCTAATTTCGGTTTTTTAGATGTACTAGTTTTTTTAGTTGATTTTTTTGTGGTAGATTTCTTTTTTGTTGTGCTAGCTTTTTTAGTAGTAGAAGTTTTTGCTACCCTTTTTGAAGTAGAAGTTTTAGAAGTAGAGGTCTTAGAAGTGGTTTTGGTACTTTTACTAGTAGCTTTAGAAGTTTTTGATTTAGAAGTTTTTTTAGGTGAAACTTCTTTTGATTTAGTAGTTTCTTTTGCTGTTTTTGTAGTTTTAGTTGCTTTTTTTGGCGTTTTGCTACTTGAAGATTTTTTTTGCTTTTTTTCTTCTTCGTTTGCAATTTCACTTTTTATTTCATTTTGTTCTTTAGTTTTTCTTGGCATTAGAATATCCTCCTATGTAATTTCTCGTTTCATTATTAAATATATTATACTAAAAACAAAATAAATTCAAGTAAAAAAACAAAGTTTTTGAAAAAATTTAACTTGACCGATCATACTAGTTGAAAAAATATTAAATTAAATATATAATACCTAAGTATATTGAAAGGAGGAAATACCTTGATAATAGATAAAGTAAAAAAAATAAATAGCGAAGAAAAAGTAAAAAAAAGAAATGAAAAAGCATCAGACATGATGATAGGAAAGTGGGTTAAATGTGATGCATGTAAAGAGATAATATACAAAGAAGATTTGCACAAAAATTTAAGTGTATGTCCTAATTGTGGAAAGCATTTTAGACTTTCAGCAAGAAGAAGAATAAAACAAATAGCAGATGAAGGAACATTTGAAGAAATAGGAAGTGACATATTAACAAAAGATCCATTAGAATTTAAAGGCTATCTAAAAAAAGTCGAAGCACTAAAAGAAAAAACAAAAATTGAAGAAGCAGTAAAATGTGGAATATGTGAAATAGAAGGAGAAAAAGCAGTAATAGGAGTAATGGATGGAAACTTTTTAATGGGAAGCATGGGAGGAGCAGTAGGAGAAAGAATAACTCTTGCAATAGAAACAGCAATTAAGAAAAAGTTACCACTAATTTTATTTTGTGTATCAGGTGGAGCAAGAATGCAAGAAGGGATAATATCTTTAATGCAAATGGCTAAAACCTCAAGTGCGATAGCAAAATTAAATGAAGAAGGTTTATTATATATATCTATATTGACAGATCCAACCACCGGAGGAGTTACTGCAAGTTTTGCAAGTCTAGGTGATATTATACTTGCAGAACCAAAAGCATTAATTGGATTTGCTGGACCAAGAGTTATAGAACAAACAATAAAACAAAAATTACCTGTAGGATTTCAAAGTTCAGAATTTTTATTAGAACATGGTTTTATAGATAAAATTGTAGAAAGAAAAGACATGAAAGAAACAATTGCAAATCTAATAAGATTACATAAAAAAGATATATAGTATTATATAAGAAAGGAGAAAATTATGTCTACTTTAACAGCATGGGACAAAGTAACACTTGCAAGAGAACTAGAAAGACCAAAAGCTTTAGACTATATAAATAGTATATTTGAAGATTTTATAGAACTACATGGAGATAGAGTTTTTGGAGATGATAAATCAATAATAGCTGGAATAGCAACATTAGAAGGAAAACCAGTAACAGTAATAGGAGAACAAAAAGGAAAAAATGCAAGAGAAAATATAGAAAGAAATTTTGGAATGCCAAACCCAGAAGGATACAGAAAAGCATTAAGATTAATGAAACAAGCTCAAAAATTTAAAAGACCAATAATAACATTTATAGACACCCCAGGAGCATACCCAGGAATGGGAGCAGAAG
>CALXUW010000106.1 GCA_944391795.1 uncultured Clostridia bacterium | reverse complement strand
AGAAAAAGAAGATATATTAAAACACATAAAATATATACATATGATTCCTGTAAAAGAAAAAAAGGTAAAAAATGAAACTGAGTATTATTTTTCATCCTATAATGATTATAAAGAAAAATCAAAATTTATTGATCAAAATCTTTTTAATTCCATATTTGATTCAAATACAAATTATTTAGAAAAATTAAATTCCATTCAATATAAAGACCTAAAACTAGAAAGTATAGAAAAAATAAAGCTAGAAGAAGCGCTAAAAGAATATTGCAATATTGAAAATATAAATTTAAACAATATAAAAGAAAATAAAACTTTCATTCAAAAATTCATGTGTTATTTAATTTCAAATGATTATAAATTCACAAAAAAAGAAATTGCCAAAAGCATAGGCTTAAGTAGTAGCTTTTTCTATAAAATGTTTGGAAAGTATGAAAAAAGTGGAAAATAATAATAAAATTATGAGAAAAGCAACAAAAATTCCAAGTCAATTTGTTATTTCTGCAATTTATCCTAATATTTGTGGAGTATGTGGGAAAATAAATAATGAAAGCCTATGCAAAAAATGTGAATCATTATTAAACGAACACGCCAAATTTATTATAGAAGAAAATTATAAAGAAGAAAAATATTTTACAAAACATCTATATATTTTTCAATATGAGGGAATTATAAGAAGGATGATTTTAAACTATAAATTTAACGAAAAGTCATATTTATACAAAACTTTTGTGAATTTTTTGTTAAAAAATGAAAAATTCTTTAAAATTTTAAATTCTTATGATACAATTATACCAGTTCCAATAAGCAAACAAAGAAGAAAAGAAAGAGGATATAATCAAAGTGAATTAATAGCAAAAGAACTATCTAAATATCTACAAGGAAAATATGAAGAAAAAATATTAATAAAAACCAAAAACATAATAGCACAAAGTAAGTTAAATAAAGAACAAAGACAAAAAAACATAAAAGATGCATACAAGCTATTTGAAAAAGAAAAAGTAAAAAATAAAAAAGTTTTATTAATAGATGATATATATACCACTGGAAATAAAGTAAACGAATGTTGCAAAAAAATTTGCAATTCAAATGTAAAAAAAATAGATGTAATAACAATTGCAAAAGACTAATTAAAATACATAATAATTAAGATAAAAAGGAGGAGAAAATGGAAGATTTAGTTGAAAGTATATTAGATTATATTCGTTCAGATTACACAGATTATGCAATAATGATAAATGGCGAATGGGGTTCACGGAAAAACTCATTTTTGGAATAACAAAATTAGAAAAAAAATAGAAAGCATGCAATTAAATGGAAAAAGATATACAACAATATATATGTCTTTATATGGAATTTCTAACCTAGAAGAAATAAGCAAAAAAATATTTATAGAAACAACTCAACTAATGGATAAAAACTTAAGAAAATACATGAATGCAAGTGGTAAAACAACAATTCCAGAATATGCAAAAACAGGAATAGACATGGCAAACTTTTTCGGAGTAACACAAAATGGTGACAGAATAGATTATGAAGAATTTTTTTCAACTGATGACAAAGTACTATGTTTTGATGATTTAGAAAGAGCAAATGTTGATGTTATAGATATTTTAGGATATATAAATAACTTTGTTGAACATGACCACATAAAAACAATAATAATATGTAATGAAAAAGAATTATCTACAAAATTAAAAAGTTCTAATCTAGAAATGAAAACATTTATAGCGACATACCTTTTAGATAGACAAGGAGAATTAAGCAAACAAGACAAACCAATGGTAGAAAAAATACAAGAAAAAATAGAACATGTATTTGACAAAGCAAATGATTATGAAAGAATAAAAGAAAAGCTAATAGGAGAAACATTTGAATACAACCCAAAATTCGACTATATAATAAATGGAATCTTAATGAGGTATGAAACAAACCCTGACCTAATTAGATTTTTAAGAGAAAATACAGGACTTATAATATCAACATTTAACAAAAGTGGAACAAGAAACCTAAGAATTTTAAAACATGCCTTAAATGACTTTAAAAAAGTATATGAAATGGTAAATAAATCATACCCAAACACTAGTAATAGAGTAATGCAAACAATGCTAATATTTACAATAGCAGTATCATTTGAAATAAAAGCAGGAAAAATAACAAAAGATAAATTTGTAAACATAAAAGACAATGAAGAATACAAATCAATCTTAGTATCATCAAGAATACTAATGGATAATAGACAATTTTATATAAAAGAATTCGACAGTAACTATTACTACAATTTTAAAGCAGAATATAGATTCTTTAAATTTATAGAATACTATGTAAGAACACGTATATTTGATATGAAATTATTTAAAGAAAACATGGAAACAATAAGAAACACAGTAGACACAGAAAATTTACCTGCATACAGAAGGCTACTTACAGAAGAATACTGGAAAATATCAGACGACCAATTTCGGAGGAGTAATACAAGAAATAATAGAAGATGTAAAAGAAGGAAAAATAAAACTAATAGATATGGTAAAAATATTTGCATATTTTAGTTATTTTTCAAGAAAAGGCTTAATAGAATATGATTTAAAAACTCTAAAAAGTATATTTTTTAATGGTATGAATATTGCCTCACTTAATTCTAAGTATTGTGAAAACCCAAAAGAAGAATTAGGTAAAATTGCAATACAAGAAGTAGAAGGTGATATGGAAGATATACTAAAACATTTTAATATGTTAAATAATGAGTTACTAGACAAAAAATACAAAGAAAAAGCAGATGAAGTAATGAAATGTATACCAATGAAAATGGAACTATTTTATGAAAAATTTGACAAAGAATGTATGCAAATACCAATATTTAAGTATTGTGATCCATTCCAAATATTCCAAAGAATTTCATGTGCAAGTAACGAAGATATAGTATTAATAAAAGAAAAATTACTAGATAGAGCAGATAAATTTACAAAACAAATAGAACCAGAAATGAAAAATATTAAGCAACTAAAGCAAATAATAGATGACTATTTAAAAGGAAAAGATCCATCAATAAAAATAGTAATGTTAAAAGAATTTTCAAAAGATTTAGGCTATATATTAGATAAATACAAAATAAGTATTTTGCCAAAAAAAGAAGAAGTTACAGAGGAATAAATTAAAAAAATTAGAATAAAAGTTAAAAGAAAAATCTTTTTATTCTAATTTTTTAAATTATAAAATGTAATAAAAAAGAAAGGACTAGACTTATGGAAGATTATGATAAAATAAAATATTTAAAATTATTAAGCAAAGAATATAAAAACATAAACGAAGTATCAGAAGAAATAATAAATTTACAAGCTATAATAAATTTACCCAAAGGAACAGAAATGTTTTTAAGTGATATACACGGAGAATATGCACCATTTGTACATATATTAAACAATGGAGCAGGGATAATAAAAAGTAAAATAGAAGACATTTATCGGAAACACCATAAGCAAAAAAGAAAGAGCAACACTTGCAACTTTAATATATTATCCAGAACAAAAACTAAAACTAATGAAAGAAGAACAAGAAGATTTAAACGAATGGTATAATATAACATTATATAGATTAGTAGAAGTTGCAAAAAAAGTAAGTTCAAAATATACAAGATCAAAAGTAAGAAAAGCAATAACAAGTGGTTTTGAATATGTAATTGATGAACTATTAAACTCACAAGCAGCAAATGACAAAGACAAAGAAAGATATTATAAAGCAATAATAAAAACAATAATAGACTTAAACCAAGCAGAAGGCTTTATAATTGCAATATCTAACCTAATAAAAAGAATGGCAATAGACCACCTACATATAATAGGAGATATATATGACAGAGGAAGATTTCCAGATTTAGTAATAGAAAAATTAAAGAAATTTCACAGTATGGATATGCAATGGGGAAACCATGATATATTATGGATGGGAGCAGCATGTGGAAATGAAGCAAGTATTGCAACAGTAGTTAGAATATGTGCAAGATACAATAATATAGGAATTTTAGAAGATTCTTATGGAATAAATATAAGACCATTATCAACATTTGCAATGAAAACATACAAAAATGACGAATGTATAAGTTTTATGCCAAAAGTATTTGAAAGTAATAAATATGATGATAGAGACAAAGAAAATGTTTGCAAAATACACAAGGCAATAACAATAATTCAATTTAAATTAGAAGGACAAATGATAAAAAGACATCCAGAATATAAATTAGATGATAGATTATTATTAGACAAAATAAATTTTAAAGAAAAAAAAGTCTTAATAGATGGAAAAGAATACGAAATAAATGACTCAAATTTCCCAACAATAGATCCAAATAATGTATACGAATTAACAGAAGAAGAAAAAGAAATAGTAGAAAGATTAGTAGAATCATTCAAAAATAGCCCAAAACTAAATGAACACATGGACTTTATATATAACAAAGGAGAAATGTATACAGTATTTAACTCTAATTTACTATTTCATGGTTGTATTCCAATGAATGAAGATGGAGAATTCAAAGAAGTTGAGTTTCTAGGTAAAAAAGTAAAAGGAAAAGAATATTTTGACTTAATAAACGAAACAATAAACAAAGCATGGGTATCAAAAGATAATAAAAATAAGAAAATAGTTGATATAATGTGGTATTTATGGATATCTCCGGATTCACCATTTTTTGGAAAAAGCAAAATGGCGACTTTTGAAAGTTATTTTGTAAAAGATAAAGAAATGCACAAAGAGCCTAAAAATCCATATTATTACCAAGTAAGTAAAGAAGAAACATGTATAAAAATTTTAAAAGAATTCGGAATCCAAGATTTATCATGTGCACATATAATAAATGGACATATGCCAGTAAAAGCAAAAGATGGAGAAAGTCCAATAAGAGCAAATGGAAAATTACTTGTAATAGACGGAGGTTTTGCAAAAAGTTATAGAGAGAAAACAGGAAATGCAGGTTACATTTTAACATATAATTCATATGGATTATTACTTAGCCAAAATAAACCATTCGAATCAGTAGAAAAAGCAATAAAAGAAGAAAAAGATATAATATCAGAATTAATAGTAAAAAAAGCAGAAGTAGTAAGAAAAAGTGTGGGAGATACTGATATAGGTAAAAAATTGAAAAACGAAATACAAGATTTACAAGAATTGCTAAAATTGTATGAATCAGGAGAATTAAAACAAATCAATTAAAATAAATAAAAAATGTATAATTTTTTCCTCTTTTGTAATAATAAGAGTAGACATAAATTAAAAAAGGAGGAAAAAAATGAAAGCAACTGGAGTCGTAAGAAGAATAGATGATTTAGGTAGAGTAGTAATACCAAAAGAAATAAGAAAAACTCTAAGAATAAAAGAAGGTGATCCATTAGAGATATTTACAGATAGAGAAGGACAAGTAATACTAAAAAAATATTCTCCAATAGGTGAACTTTCAGAGTTTGCAGCAGGATATGCAGAAACATTGTCTAAAACTACAGGTCATATTGCTTGTATAACAGATAAAGATACAATAATTGCAGTATCTGGAGGTTCTAAAAAAGAATACTTAGAACAAGATGTAAGTAAAGAATTAGAACAATTGATGGAAGATAAAGAAGTATATACAAGTAAAGACAATAGTGATATAGCAATGCCGATTACAAAAAATGATAATAAAGAAAAGAAACATAATGCACAAGTTGTATATCCAATAGTTTCAAATGGAGATACAATAGGAACAGTTATACTAATGTCTAAAGAAGCAAATGGAAAAATGAATGATGTGGAAAAGAAAGTAGCACAGTCTGCAGCAACTTTTTTAGGAAGTCAAATGGAAATATAGGGTAAGAAAAACTAACTTTTAAATAAGATGTAAAGTTAGTTTTTTCTTGCAATAATTTCATAGGTGTTCCAGTGTTTGGTTTTTCCGAGTGCTGTTTGGCCGTCTTTTTCTGTTTCTTTAAAGTATAGAATTTCAAAATCTTTAAATAGATTTAGTACTTGTTCTTGGGATAAAAATACCATGTTTTTATTGGTTTTTGCCCAGGAGTCTTTTAATCCGAAGAAGTTGCCTACAAAATATCCGATTATGAGATATGCTTTTGGTTATTTGGGACCAGAAGTGGGTGAAATAATTTTTATTGCAAAATGGGATACTGTAGTTGGCAATGATTAAATTGTTGGGGTCGAGTTTGAGGTTTTGAAAATCTTGGAGGATAAATTTAAATCTTTGTAGTTCTTTTGGGGTTAGTTGTTCTTTTATAATATTTTGGGTGTTTTGGTTATCGATTGCAATTACTTTCCAATTATTTTTTAGGAGATATATGGTGTCTCTGCCTGCACCACAGCCTAGATCTATGGCTGTGCCTGGGGTGGGATTTATTAGGTTTATAAATTTTTTTATGTTTTCGTGAGGTGGGGCGTTTTGGGTTTTTTGGTAAAAAATGTTCATAGGTTTGTTTTCCTTTTTTAATTATTTTTTTTATAGTAATAGTTTATCAAAAAAATTGGATTTTGTCTTTAGGTTTTTTAGAAAAATTTTAAAAGAGTGAATGTATTGATGGAAATTGCGAATATGGAAAGCCGCCCCAAAATGTTACTTATATAAAATTTATTACATTCCTCGGCTCAATACGTACTTGGAGCCCTTCTAAATATAAAGTAAACGAGCCTCTCGTTACATGTCTTCACGCTTCCTCATTTACTTTATATTAAGAAGGGCTTCCAAGTACTCCAATCGCACTCGTCATTACATAAATTTTATATAAGTAACATTTTGGGGCTACTCTACTTTATAAAATTAAAAGATTTTTTATAAGGATAAGGGATAATAAAAAGTTGGTATATTTATGTGAGTACTGCATATAATATTAGTAAAATTTGTAAGGAAGAAGGTATCACATGACTTTTAAAAATTTTAGACGGTTTAAGACGGTTAAGAAGATGATTGAGTTTGTGGAAAAGCATAAAATCCGTAATTTTGACAGTGAGATTTCTGGTAAGATGTGTATTTTGTATTTCTAATTTTGTTTTTAGAAAAGCAAAAAGCCTTTTAGAAAAAAGGATTCCAAGTGGGGTCCTTTTTTCTTGACGTTTTAGGTATTTTGGAGTATAATCGTATAGTAAAAAAAGAAAAAAAGGAGAAAGTTATGAAAGCTATTGAAATAAGAAATAAATACTTAAATTTTTTTAAAAATCATGGACATAATGTTATTCCATCAGCACCATTAATTCCGGAAAATGATCCATCAGTTCTATTTACGACAGCAGGAATGCAACCATTAGTTCCTTATTTATTAGGAGAAAAACATCCAGCAGGAACACGTCTTACTGATTATCAAAAATGTGTTAGAACTAATGATATAGATGAAGTAGGAGATAATAGACATTTAACATATTTTGAAATGTTAGGAAACTGGTCATTAGGAGATTATTTTAAAGAAGAATCAATACAAATGAGTTTTGATTTTTTAACTAAAGAATTAGGAATATCTAAAGAAAAATTATCAGTAACATGTTTTGCTGGTGATGATGATTGCCCAAGAGATGAAATTTCAGCTAATTGTTGGAAAAAGGCAGGAATTTTAGAAGAAAATATATATTTTTATGGAAAAGATAATAACTGGTGGATAGCAGGTGAAGAAGGACCATGTGGACCAGATACAGAAATGTTTTTAGATACAGGAAAAGAACCATGTGGACCAAATTGTGATCCAAGTTGCGATTGTGGTAAATATGTTGAGATTTGGAATAATGTATTTATGGAATATTTTAAAGATAAAAATGGATATTCAAAATTAAAACAAAGAAATGTAGATACAGGACTTGGCCTAGAGAGAATGGCAATGTTATTACAAGGAAAAGAGACACCTTTTGATACAGAATTGTTCTATCCAGTAATGAAGAAGTTAGAAGAACTTCAAAAAGTAGATATAATAGAAAGTAGAAGGATAATAGCAGAACATTTGCGTTCAAGTATGATGATAATAGCAGATGGAGGAAGACCAAGTAATATAGATAGAGGATATGTTTTAAGAAGATTAATTAGAAGAATGATAAGACATTTAAATAAATTGCAAATAGATTTAAAAGAATTATCAACATTAATTGATATAAATGTTCAAAACTTAAAAGAAATGTATCCAGAGTTAGAAACAAATGAACAAACAATAAAAGATGTGATAATAGAAGAAAAAGATAAATTTGTAAAGACATTAAACCATGGTGAAAGAGAATTTGAAAAAGAGATAAAAAGATTAGGAGAAAATAAAAAAATACCAGGTGAAGTAGTATTTAAATTATATGACACATATGGCTTTCCACCAGAAGTTACAAGTGAACTTGCAAAAGAAAACGGATATGAAATAGATTTAAAGGAATTTGAAGAGTTATTTAAAAAACATCAAGAAAAATCAAGATTAGGAGCAGAAGTAAAGTTTAAAGGTGGACTAGCTGATCAAAATGAAAAAACTATAAGTTATCACACTGCAACACATTTATTACATCAAGCTTTAAGAACAGTTTTAGGAGAACATGTAAAACAATGTGGTTCAAATATAACAGAAGAAAGACTAAGATTTGACTTTACACATCCTCAAAAAATGACAAAAGAAGAAATTAAAGAAGTAGAAGATTTAGTAAATGAAGAAATAAAAAAAGACTTAAAAGTAACATGTGAAGAAATGAGTTATGAAGATGCAAAAAAATCAGGAGCAATAGGTTTATTTACTGATAAATATGGTGACAGAGTTAAAGTATATTCAATAGGCAACTTCAGTAAAGAAATATGTGGAGGACCACATGTAACACATACAGGAGATATGGGAACATTTAAAATAAAAAAAGAAGAGTCAAGTTCATCAGGTGTAAGAAGAATAAAAGCTGTATTAATAAAATAAGCTAAAGTGGATTTTTAAATAAAAAATAATTTTAATAAAATTTAGATTAAAGAGGATATAAAGATTGGATGATTTCTGAAAATAGGAATATATTCATTTCTAAATTGTACCTTATAAGAAAGGAGAAAAATAATAATGGAAGATTGTTTATTTTGTAAAATAATAAAAGGAGAAATACCTTCTAAAAAAGTATATGAGGATGAAGATGTATTAGCTTTTTATGATATTAATCCAGCAGCTCCTATTCATATATTAGTAATACCAAAAAAACATATAAAATCATTAGCAGATATTGAAGAAGATGATGAAAAACTTTTAGGAAAAATTCATATGGTTATCAATAAAATAGCAGAAGAAAAAGGATTTAAAGAAGAAGGATACCGTGTAATTATCAATTGTGGTAAAAATGGTGGACAAGAAGTTATGCACTTACATTTTCATATATTAGCAGGCAAAAAGTTAGGAGAAAAGGTAGTATAAAAAAGATTGCAGAAACAAAAGAAAAAACACCAAGATTCAATTATATATTTTATTTATAAACTATACACAATTACAAAAAAATATGATATAATTAATTAAAGTGAAATAAAATGTACGGAGGTAAAAAATATGTTTGAGAGTAAATATAGTAAAGTATTAACAGTAATATTAGTAATAGTAATAATTGCAATTTTGGGGTTACTAGGATTTTTAGCATATGATTATATACAAAATTACTTAATTTCAACAGATGCATCAGACTTTGTAGATAATTTTAAAGGAGAAGTAGGAGCAAAAGAACCAAGCAATACAACTGATAATAATACAACCACTTCAGACGGAGAAAGTGCATTTGATAATATACAAAGTACAAATACGTCAGCAGGAGGAGGTTCATCATCTAATACAAAGCCAATGTATAAAGGATTTGGAATGTTAGGTACAATGGAAATACCAGCAATAAATTTTAAATATCCAGTATTAGAAAAAGTAACAAAAAAATCAATCGAAACAGCAGTTGCATTTTTATATGGTTCAGGTTTAAATCAACCTGGAAATAGCGTAATTATAGGACACAATTACAGAAATGGATTATTCTTTTCAAATAATAAAAAATTAAATATTGGAGATAAAATATATGTAACAGACAATTCACGGAACTACACTTACATATACAATATATGATAAATTTGAAACTACACCAGACGAATCATCATTCTATCAAAGAGATACAGGAGGAAAACCAGAATTAACTTTATCTACATGTAATGATGATAGCAGTAAAAGATTAATAATTCTTGCAAGAGTTGAATAAAAGTAAATAAATTAACAAATTATTAAAATATTCATAAAATTAGGAAATAATTCAAATCAAAAATTAATAATTACAAAAATAAAGGGATTTTTTAAAAATTCCTTTATTTTTTGTTATAAATTGTATATAATAATTAAAAACTAATTATACGAGGAGAAAGACAATGGAAAAAAAACAAGCAAAAGAAAGAATAGAAGAATTAAGAAAAAAAGTAGAATATCATGCCAAAAAATATTATGATGATGACAAACCAGAAATATCAGATTTTGAATATGATATGTTAATGGTAGAATTAAGAAATTTAGAAAAAGAATATCCAGAGTTTAAATCTAAAGATTCTTTAACCCAAAAAGTTGGAGGTCATGTAAAAGAAGGCTTTAACAAAGTAACTCATGAAGTACCCTTGCAAAGCTTGCAAGATGTATTTAGTATGGAAGAAGTTATAGATTATATAGAAAAAATAAAGTTAAAAGCCAAAGAAAATAATATAGAAGATGTTAAATTTGTAGTAGAAACCAAAATAGATGGATTATCAGCAGCTTTAGAATACAAAAATGGTAAATTTGTAAGAGGAGCAACAAGAGGAAACGGAATTGTAGGAGAAGATGTAACAAATAATCTAAAAACATTAAAAACAATACCTAAAAAATTAAAAGAAAATATAGATATAACAGTAAGAGGAGAAGTATTTATTTCAAAAAATGATTTTGAAAAAATGAATCAAGAAAGAGAAGAAAACGAAGAAGAATTATTTGCAAATGCAAGAAATGCAGCAGCAGGTTCTTTAAGACAACTAGATAGTAAAATAACAGCTACAAGACCTTTAGATATTTATATTTTCAATGTCCAAAAAATAGAAGGAAAAGAGTTTAATTCACATTATGAGGAATTAGAATACCTAGAAAAATTAGGGTTTAATGTAAATCCAGTTCGTATATATTGTAAAACTATTTCAGAAATAGAAAAAGCAATACAAAAAATAGGAGAAGAAAGGGAAAAACTAACCTTTGGAATAGATGGAGCAGTCATAAAAGTAGATGACCTAAAATTTAGAGAAATTTTAGGTTCAACCGCCAAAACTCCAAGATGGGCAATTGCGTACAAATATCCCCCAGAAAAAAAAGAAACCATTTTAGAAGATATAGTATGTCAAGTAGGAAGAACAGGAGTAATAACACCAATGGCAATACTAAAACCTGTAAAATTATCAGGTTCAACAATATCAAAAACAACTCTTCACAACGAAGATTTTATAAAAGATAAAGATTTAAAAATAGGAGATACCGTAGTAATACAAAAAGCAGGAGATGTAATACCAGAAATAGTAGAAGTAAAAAAACAAAAAAGAACAGGAAATGAAAAAGAATTTGAAATGCCAAAAGTATGTCCAGTATGTGGAGCACAAGCAATAAGAGAAGAAGGCGAATCAGCTTTAAGATGCACAGGAATAGAATGTCCTGCAAAATTATATAGAAACTTAGTACATTTTGCCTCAAGAGAAGCCATGAACATAGAAGGTTTAGGGGAAAGCATAATAAAACAGCTACTAGACAAAAAACTAATAGAAAATATAGCAGACATATATACACTAACATTCGAAGACATAGCATCATTAAAAAAGAACGGACAAAAATTTGCCAAAAATCTAGAAGAAAGTATAAACAAAAGCAAACAAAATGACCTATATAGACTAATAACAGCACTAGGAATAAGGCATGTAGGAACAAAAGCCTCAAAAATATTAGCAAAAAAATACCAAACAATAGATAAACTTTCAAAAGCAAGTTTTGACGAATTAAGTCAAATAAATGATATAGGTCCAATAGTAGCAAACAGCATAAGAGAATTCTTTTTAGAAGATCAAACAATAGACCTAATACAAAGACTAAAAAAAGCAGGAGTAAACACCAAAGCAATAGAACAAGAAATACTAGACAATAGATTTGAAGGAAAAACATTTGTACTAACAGGAACCCTAGAAAATTACACAAGAGGAGAAGCCACAAACATAATAGAAAAATACGGAGGAAAAACCTCAGGCACAGTCTCTAAAAAAACAGACTATGTATTAGCAGGAGAAGAAACAGGAAGCAAACTAACCAAAGCCCAAAGCCTAGGCGTAAAAGTCCTAACCGAAGAAGAATTTAAAGAAATGATAAAATAGGGACAATTTGGGACGTTTCCCAATTGGACATTTTGTCCAATTGGGAAACGTCCCAGAATGGACAAAATGTCCAACTGGGGACACATCTTGAATTATTTATATAAGGAGGTTAAAAATGGAAGGGTATACTTTTGAAAATATGTGGGAAGATTTAAAAAATGGATATCAAATATATTATACTTATGTAGGAAATAGATATTTATTGTTTAAAACAGCTGAAAATTGTTATACTCAGAAACTTTTATCAGATAGCAAAAAAAATCCACAACCTAAAATGTTGATGTTAACACTAAAAAGAGTAAAAGAAATGTTTCCACATATGGAAGATATTGAGTATAAGATAGGTATATATGAATAATAATTGATAAATTGAT
>CALXUW010000105.1 GCA_944391795.1 uncultured Clostridia bacterium | reverse complement strand
ATGAAGAAATAGCATATAATTCATGTAGAAATAGACATTGTCCAAATTGTCAAACAGGAAAAAAGTTAAAATGGATAGAAGCAAGAAAAGAAGAAGTGTTAAATATAAAATATTATCATATAGTATTAGCAATATCAAATGAAAGAATAGAAAAAGTAGAAGAAGGAAAAGTAATTTTTAAATGGAGAGATTACAAAGATAAAAACAAGATAAAAGAAATGACAGTAACAATAGAAGAATTTATTAGAAGATTTTTAATGCATATATTACCACCAAAATTTATGAAAATAAGATACTATGGAATACTTGGAAATAGAAATAAGAAGAAAAAATTGTTAAAATGTAAAATTTTAACAAGAACAAAAATATATAAGAAAAAAGAGCTTCCCGCTCTAGAATTACTAAAGAAAGTTTTAGGAAAGGATTTTAACTTATGTCCAAACTGCAAAAAAGGTCATATGTTAATTCCAAACACTACCTGAAACTAAACAATTGAATATCCCGTCAAAAGCCCGTTCATTCTGGGGAGGGGGAAGCTATACTTTAATTGTACAATGGAATTAAACAAAATACAATAGCTAGTGAATAAGTTAACACCACATAAATTTTAAATACAATAGCCCAATTTTTTAACCTACTTTTAAATCTAATACAAAAAATGCTATATATTTCATATCTTATTTAAATAAACCCAACTTAAGAATTAATTAATAAATAGATAAAACCAAAAATCTTGAGTTATAAATTCAAATATGATAAAATACAATCATAAAAAAACAAGAGGTAATAAAATGAAAGCGAAAATTACAAAAATAATTACAACTACAATTTTAACAATAATACTTGCTTTGCTAATAATACTTGCATATTTCTTAATAATAGACATAGAAAGCAAAGTTCCAAAAGAAGTAGAACAAGAATGCATAGTTGAAACAAAGCAATTCATGAATAGAAATATATTTATAATAACTCCCAAAAACGAGCCAAAGTCAAACAAAAAAATACTATATTTCCACGGTGGTTCCTACATGGCAGAAGCTAGCAAAGCACATTGGAACTTTATAGAAAAATTAATAAAAGATTTAGGAGTAACAGTAATTTTACCAGATTATCCATTATCACCTAAATATACATATAAAGATGTATTTAGCATGGTAATTCCACTATATAAAGAAATAATAGAAAAAGTAGATGCAAATGATTTAATAGTAATGGGAGATTCAGCAGGAGGAGGCCTAAGTTTAGCAATGGAAGAAAAGCTAAATGAAGAAGGCAATATTAAAATGCCAAGTAAAACAATACTAATATCACCATGGCTAGATGTAAGATTAGAAAATCCAAAAATCGAAGAATACCAAAAAAATGATACTGAGTTAAACAAAGAAACTCTAAAATTAGCAGGCCTTGCATATGCAACACCAGAAGGAATAAACAATTACCTAGTAAATCCAATAGATGGTAATTTAAGCAAATTAGAAAATGTAACAATATTTATAGGAACATATGATATACTAAATCCAGATGTACACTTATTACAAGAAAAAGCAAAAGAGCAAGGAGTAGAAATAGAGGTAAAAGAATACCAGCAAGCAAAACATATATGGTTAATAGAAAACAACTCAAGTGAAGAAATAACTAAAAAAGCATATAATGATTTAATAAATACAATAAAACAATAAACAAAATCTAAAAAAAACATATAATAAATTTTAGATATAACTAAAGCAAAGCTAAAATCCTAAAATTCAAGGTTTATAGGCAAAACCTTTTAAAAAAACCTAAATATTATAAATGAATTAAGGAAATAAAATGAAATCAAAAAAAGAAACCAAACTATACTGGAGAAAATTAGACAATTCAGCAAAAATTTTTCCAATATCAGGAGGAAAAAAATATAGTACAGTATTTAGACTATCTGCAATTTTAACAAAAAAAATAGAGCCTAAAATATTAGAAGAAGCCCTAAATCAGGCCCTTATAAAATACAAATCATTTAAAGTAAGAATGAAATCAGGATTTTTTTGGAACTATTTTGAACATAATCCAAAACCACCAATAATAGAAGAAGAAAGAGACTATCCTTGCAAATATATAGATCCCAAAAAAAACAATAACTACCTATTTAAAGTTACATATTTTGAAAACAAAATAAATATTGATATATTTCATTCACTAACAGACGGAAACAGTGGTACAACATTTTTTAAAGAAATAATATATACATATTTAGAGTTATTGCACCCAGAAATATTAAATGACGAAGAAAGAAAAATAAGAAAAATACCAGAAGAATACAATACAGAAGATAGCTACAAAAAAAATTATGATAAAAAAGCAAAATCAAATGCATCATCAAAAAAAGCATATATTTTAAAAGGTGAAAAAATAAATTTAGGAGCAATAAGTGCAATACATGAAATAATAGATTTAAACGATCTAAAAAAAGTAAGCAAAGAAAAGGAAGCAACAATTACACAATACCTAACAGCAGTACTTATATATTCAATCTATAAAGAAAATTACTTAAAAACAAAAAGTAAAAAGCCAATAAAAGTATGTATACCAGTTAACCTAAAAAAATACTTTTCATCAAAAACAATGTCAAACTTTTTTTCTTACATAACTGTAGAAGCTGAAGTAAGAAAAGATAAACTAGACACTTTTCAAAAAATACTAGACTTTGTAAAACAAGACTTTAAACAAAAATTAACAGAAGAAGAAATATTAAAAACAATGTCTACAAATGTAAAAATTGGAAATAATCCATTTATAAAACCAATACCACTAGTAATAAAAAAAGCAGTGGTAAGATTAAGTTATATAGAAATTAGAAAATATACCACAATAACATACTCAAATATAGGAAGAATTGGTATAATAGGAAAATATAAAAATTATATTAAATATTTTTTAATGTTAATTGCACCAGAGCCAGTAGAAAAAATAAAATGCTCTAGTTGTACATTTGAAAATAAATTAACATTTACATTTACCTCAATTTTAAAAGATAACAATATAGAAAAAGCCTTTTATGATTTTTTAAGAAATCAAGGTATAAAAGTAGAAATAGAAAGTAATGGTGTTTTAGATGATATATCCACAAAAACTAAATAGTAAAAAAAGTGATAAAATAGTAAAAATACTTTTAATAGTTTCAGTAATACTTGCAATCTTACTATATATAATAAACAAATTAACCTCGCCTAAAATTCCATGGGCGCTACTTACAAATGTAGGTATTATATATATATGGATAACTACAATCTACTCAATAAGAAAAAATACAAATATAGCAGGACATGTACTAATTCAAACAATTGCAATATCAATTATAACAGTATTAATAGATTACAATATAGGATTTTCAGGCTGGTCATTAGATATAGCAATACCAATAATAATAATGATTGCAAATATAACCATGCTACTACTTACAATAATAAGTCATAAAAAATATATAAGATATGCAATATACCAATTAATAATTGTATTATTTAGCATGTTACCAATAATATTAATAACAGAACGTTTAATTAGAAATACTGCGCTAAGTATAATCGCAACTAGTATTTCAGGACTAAATTTACTTATAACATTAATATTATGTTCAAAAGACGTTAAAGAAGCAATAATTAGGAACTTTCATATCTAAAAATAAAAAATGTAAGATGGAGTTATTATGAAATTAGAAACTGGGTTAATTGTAGTAAAAGAAACTAAATTTGACAAAATAAGAAAATATTTAATAAGTATATTTTTTAAAAATGAGCAAAAAATGATAATAGAATTTGAAGAGCTTATGCATATAAACAGACCTAAAAATATAATAATTCCCAAAGAAATAGGGAAAACTTGCAAAGGAGAGAAAAAACAAAAATGGAAATTACTTTAGAAGAATTACAAATAAAAGAATTTAAAAAACACTTATATAAATATTACAAAACTTTATTTCCAAAACAAGAAAGAAAACCATACATGGTAATAAAAAATAATGTAAAAAAGAAAAACATGCAAATACTTGCAATAAAAGATAAAGATGAATATCAAGGTTTTATGATAATAACATTTACGAAAGATAAGCAAATAATATATTTAGAATATCTAGCAATATTACCAAAATATCAATCAAAAGGCTTAGGACGGAATAAGCCTAAAACAATTAGCCCTAAAATACAAAGAAAAACAAGGCATATACTTAGAAATAGAAAAAGTAGGAGAAGCCGAAACTAAAGAAGAAAACGAAACAAGAAAAAGAAGACAAAGATTTTATGAAAAAAATAATTTTAAAAAACTAGAATTAGAAATAGAGCTTTTTGGACAAAAATTTACTCCATATATTTTAAAAGGAGAAGCTAAAACAAATGATTCTGACCTAGACATTTTATACAAAATAAAAGAAACCTATGAAAGAACTATGGGAAAAAGAGTAGCAAATAAATTTTTCAAAATTTTAAACTAAAAAAGAAAGAGGAAAAATAAAAAAATGAAAAACATTAAAGATTATGGAATAGAAGAATTAAAAGAAGAACTAAAAAATATAGGAGAAAAACCATTTAGAGCAGAACAAATATATAAATGGATATATGAAGAAAAAACAAATAATTTTGATAATATGACAAATTTATCACTAGAATTATGAGAAAAGCTAAAACAAAACTACGAAATAAAAGAATTTAAAATTTTAAAAAAACAAGAATCATCAGATGGAACAAAAAAATATTTATTTGATATTTTAGATTTAAATGCAATAGAAACAGTTTTAATGAAATATCATCATGGATACAGTATATGTGTATCATCACAAGTTGGATGTAAAATGGGATGTAAATTCTGTGCTTCAACAGGGATACCCTTTATAAGGAACCTAACAGCAGGAGAAATAGTAGAACAAATAATGGCAGTAGAAAGAGACCAAAATATAAGAATATCAAATGTTGTATTTATGGGAATAGGAGAGCCACTAGATAATTATGAAAATGTTGTAAAAGCAATAAAAATAATAAATAATCCTAAAGGGTTAAACATAGGAGCAAGACACATAAGTATATCAACAAGTGGGATAGTACCTAAAATCTACCAACTAGCTAAAGAAAATATTCAATGTACACTTTCAATATCTCTGCATGCAACAACAAATGAACAAAGAAGTAAAATGATGCCAATAAATAATACATACAAAATAGAAGAATTATTAAAAGCATGTAAAAGTTATATAGAAGAAACTAACAGAAGAATATCATTCGAATATGCTCTAGCCAAAGAAAATAATGACAACTTAGAAGATGCCAAAAGACTAGTAAAATTATTAAAAGGAATGTTATGCCATGTAAACCTAATACCAATAAACCAAATAAAAAATGGAGAATATGAAAAAAGCACAAATGAAAATATAATAAAATTTAGGGATTACCTAAATGAACATGGAATAGTTGCAACAATAAGAAGAGAATTAGGCTCAGACATAGATGCAGCTTGTGGACAATTAAGAAGAAACACTTTAAATAAAAAGTTGTTCTAACTAATTTTTAGAAAGTAAAAAAATAAAAAAGTTGACTCTTAAGAGCCGACTTTTTTTAAAGCACATTATTTTCCACTTGGTTTATTATATAAAGAATTTAAGGAAGAAGTTGTATAAGAAGTATCTGACATAACAGGAGAAAGTAACACCTTACCTGTACCTCTATATACATTAACAAGTCCTTCAGAAGAAATAGCAGAACCTATTAAGCTTTTGCTTGATTTTTCAACAGTAAATTCTAAAGAATCAGACCAAGCAACAGCATAATTACCATCAATTTTTAATACGTCATTTTGCAAGGTTATTTCTATTAATTCTTCTCTAGGAACTGGACTTTCTAAAATTGCTAAACCATTTCCAGAAAGTCTTAAACTAAATAATCCTTGATTTCCAAGTAAAGCTGAAGAAACATTAGAACGCATTACAACATTATAATTAATTGTAGATTCACAGCCTAAAAACATACCATCATCTAAAACCATTCCACTTCCCCAAGAAGATAAATCTTCAATTAATAAGTGTTTATAAGTTGGTTCTAACATTAAAAACCCAGTACCTTTATATTTAGGTTTTACAGCAGATTCTTTACTTACTGCACCTCCGAATAGCTTTACCAATAAAGTCACCAATTCCTTTAACATCTGCAACAGACTTAATATCTCCTAACATCCATTGCATAGCACCAGAGCTAATTATAAATTCATCATCTTGTAATTCAATTAAAGCTTGTCTTTTTCTAACATTCATCCTAGATGCATAGTATTGGGTGATACATGTGGCAAGATTTACACTTAAATCTGACATATATTCAATAATTCTAATATTTCCCTTATGTTCAGCAGTTCTTACATCATCATTATCTAAAAAATTATTAATTTGATACATAAAAATCAAAACCTCCTACTAAATTATTTATATATAAGAAATATATAAATAACAACAAAAAAAGTCAATATGTTTTATAACTTTTTATTGAAATTTTAAAATTTATATAGTAAAATAAGTAAGATAAAGGAGAAAAAATAATGTTATTAAAAGATATAAAAGAAATATTGCCATTTTGGAACAAAATGAAAGTATATGCATTTGTAGGTCCATCAGGAACAGGAAAAAGTTATAGAGCCCAAATGGTTGCAGGAGAAAAAGATACACATTTTATAATAGATGATGGTTTATTAATAAAAGACAATGAAGTAATAGCAGGAGAATCAGCCAAAAAAGCAGCCACAAAAGTTGCAACCGTAAAACATGCATTATTTTATGAAGATAAAGAAAAAGAAGAAATAATAAAAGCTTTAAAAAAATACAAACCTCAAAGTATCTTAATACTTGGAACATCTGATGGAATGGTACAAAAAATAGCACAAAACCTAGGTTTACCAGAAATTTCAGAAACAGTATATATAAATGATGTAGCAACAAAACAAGAAATGGAAACCGCAAGAAGAATAAGGGTAACAGAAGGAAAACATGTAATACCAGTACCTACATTTGAAATAAAAAAAGACTTTTCAGGATATTTACTAGATCCACTTCAAATTTTTAAATCAAAAGGAAAAGGAAAAAAACCATATATTTCAGAAAAGTCAATAATAAGACCAACATTTAGTTATATGGGAAAATTTACGATATCAGATTTAGTATTTAGACAAATTTTAGAATATGTAGCTGTGCAAACTCCAGCAATATATAAAATACTAAAAACAAGAGTAGAAAATTATGGAGAAGGTGCAAAAATATATGTAGAAGTAACAATTATGTATGGGTTTAACGTAGTAGATGGAATTAAAGAATTTAAAGAAAAGGCAAAAAAAGAAATAGAAAAATTAACAGCAATGAATGTAGTTAGCCTAGAAGTTGTTGCAAAAAATATATATGTGCCACAAGAAATTTAAATTAAGGAGATAAAAAATGTCATTCATAATAGCAATAGATGGACCCGCAGGAAGCGGAAAAGGAACAGTAACTAAACTAATTGCAAAAAAATTAGGTTTAGTAAATATAGATACAGGAGCAGCATATAGAAGTGTAGCATTAGAATCTATAAATCAAAATATAAAACTAGAAGAAGAAGATAAAATAATAAACATGTTAGATAATATAAATATAGAATTTAAAAATGAACATGGAAAAGATTTAATATATTTAAATGGAGAAGATGTAACAGATAAAATAAGACAAAAAGATGTATCTAAAATAGTATCACCAATATCTGCAATAAAAGAAGTAAGATTTAAACTAAACGATATTTTTAGAAAAATAGCTAAAAATCAAGATGTAATAATGGAAGGAAGAGATATAGGAACATATGTATTCCCAAATGCATCTTTAAAAATATATTTAGATGCAAGCCCAGAAGAAAGAGCAAAAAGAAGATACATACAAAATCAAAAAAAAGGAATACAAATGTCATATGAAGAAATTGTAGAAAACATAAAAACAAGAGATAAAATAGATATGCAAAAAGAAATAGGTGCACTAAAAAAAGCTGAAGATGCAATATATATTGATTCAACCAATTTAACAATAGAAGAAGTAGTAGAAAAAATAGTAAAAAAAGCAAATGAAATAAAAAATTAAAAATAGGAGAAAATTATAAATGAAAAAGATGTTTAAAGAATTTATAAAATGGATAGTAAGAGGAGCAATATATATATGGTGTAAAATTTACTATAGAGCTCAAATAAATGGATTAGAAAACATACCAAAAGAAGGACCTTTAATATTTTGTGGAAACCACAGAAGTTATTTAGATCCACCACTAATGGTTGTAACAGCTAAAAGAGACATGAAATTTTTAGCAAAAGAAGAATTATATAAAAACAAATTTCTAGCATTTTTAGGATGGGTATTTGAAGCTATACCAGTAAAAAGAGATGAAAAAGATATTCAAGCTATAAAAATGTCACTAAAAGATTTAAAAGAAGGAAATTGTATAGCCTTATTCCCAGAAGGAACAAGAAATGGCCTAGATAAAGGAGAAAAATTAAAAGATGGTGTAGCATTTTTTGCCGTAAGAAGTGGAGCAAAAGTAATACCATGTGGAATAAAAGGTGGAACCAAAGAACAAAGAAAAGTAACAATTACCTATGGAAAACCATTAGACTACAGTAAATATAAAGGATGTAAAGATAAAGAACAACTAGATAAAATAACAAAAGAAATAATGGATAACATAATTAAACTAGCCAAATAAGTTGACAAAAACTTGATTTAATGATATAATTTAACAGTATTTACAAATTATAGGCGTTTTTCTAAAGATGAAAGGCGTCTTAAGTTATGTATGTAGGTAAACATAAGTAAAAATTTGAAAGGAAGTAATAAAATGAACAACCAAAAAATAAGAAATATAGCAATAATTGCACACGTAGACCATGGAAAAACAACATTAGTAGATGCCATGCTTAAACAAAGCCATGTATTTAGAGAAAATGAAAAAGTAGAAGAAAGAATAATGGATTCAAATGACCTAGAAAAAGAAAGAGGAATCACTATTTTATCTAAAAATACATCTGTAATGTATAATGATATAAAAATAAACATAGTAGATACTCCAGGACATGCAGACTTTGGAGGAGAAGTAGAAAGAGTACTAAAAACAGTAGATGGAGTACTTTTACTAGTAGACGCATTTGAAGGTGCAATGCCACAAACAAGAGAAGTTCTAAAAAAATCTTTGTCACTAGGATTAAAACCAATAGTAGTAATAAACAAAATAGATAGACCAGGTGCAACCCCAGAAAAAGTCCTAGACCAAGTAATAGAATTATTTATAGAACTAAATGCAAGTGATGAACAACTAGACTTTCCAGTAGTATATGCATCTGCAAAAAATGGAATTGCAAAAATGGACTTATCAGAAGAAACAAACGATTTACACTGTCTATTTGAAACAATAATAAACACAATAAAAGCACCAAACTGTGATGAAGAAGGACCTGCACAAATGTTAGTATCAAATATTGATTATGATGATTATGTAGGAAGAATAGCAGTAGGAAGAGTAGAAAGAGGAATAATAAAAGTAGGAATGCCAGTAGCTATTTGTGGAAAAGAAGATAAAATTTCGCAAGGAAGAATAGCAAAAGTATATACACATGTTGGATTAAACAAACAAGAAGTAGAAGAAGGAAAAGCAGGAGACATAATTGAAATTGCAGGACTTCAAGATATAAATATAGGAGATACAATTTGTGACTTTAATAACCCAGAAAAAATACCTTTTGTTGACATAGATGAACCAACAGTATCAATGACATTTAGTGTAAATAATGGACCATTTGCAGGAAAAGAAGGTCAATTTATAACATCAAGACATATAAGAGATAGATTATTTAAAGAACTAGAAAAAAATGTCTCATTAAGAGTAAAAGAAACAGACTCACCAGACTCTTTTGAAGTATCAGGAAGAGGAGAATTACACTTATCAGTATTAATAGAAACAATGAGAAGAGAAGGGTTTGAATTATTAGTATCTCGTCCAAAAGTTATATTTAAAGAAATAGATGGAGTAAAATGTGAGCCAATAGAAGACTTAGTTGTAAATGTACCAGACGATTCAGTAGGAAATGTAATAGAAAAACTAGGTAGAAGAAAAGCAGAAATGGTAAATATGGA
>CALXUW010000104.1 GCA_944391795.1 uncultured Clostridia bacterium | reverse complement strand
ACTAAGTCTATAATAACTTCTTTTTCTTTTGGATTTGATTCAGCTATTAATAAAGTCAATGCTGTCAATGTATTATTATCAATTGTTTGTTTTCCGTTTTTATATAAAATATCATAAAAATTTAAGAAATATATGAATAATGTTGCAGCTATTCTTTTGTTTCCATCTACGAAAACATGGTTTTTTATAATCAAGTATAAAAAGTTTGCTGCTTTTTCTTCTATGCTTTTATAAATTTCTTGGTTAGAAAATGATTGATAAATATTACATATAATTGATTTTAGACCTTCATCTCTTTCTACTGCAAATAGATTACTTTCTTCATTGAATCGAAGTTTGTTTATTATATTTATGCAATCATTATAATCTATTTTTCTAGTATCGATATTTCCTTGTATCTTTTTTAATGTCTTATGGTCATAATCATCTAATAGATTTAGGGCTTTTGAATATTCTCCTATTACTTTTAAAATTTCTTTTGCATCATTATTTTCAAGTCTTTCGTCTATTCGGTTTGCTATGTCTATTAATTTTATTGTTTTTTCTAAGTATTCTAATCTTCTTTGGTTTACTGCATATCCTTTTAATGTGTAATCTTTTAATACCTTATTTGCCCAACGTCTGAAAATAACTCCTTTGTTTGACTTTACCCTATATCCAATGCTTAATATCATATCTAAATTGTAATATTCAACTTGATATGTTTTTCCATCTGAAGCAGTTGTCGCAAAATTTGCGACAACTGAAGTATCGCCTAATAATTCTTCTTTTAAGGCATTATTAATATGTTTTCCTATAGTTTTTACATCTCTGTCAAATAATTTTGATAATTGTTGTCTGTTTAACCATACAGTTTCATCCTTTAAGTTCACCTCTAGTTTAACATCTTGATTTTCAAACAAAATAATTTCATTCTTTTTTTCGTCCATAAGAACACATCCTTTACAATTTTATTTTGTAGCAGAACTACTGTTTGTATTTTATAACGTGTTCTTTTATTTGTCAATACTTTTTGTTAAATTTGTCTAATAAGTTTTATTTTTGCTTTGTGAAAATTATTATCTTCTATTTTCTAATTTATATAATAACATATAAATCAAAATTTATCTACTTTTTACAAATATTATAAAAACTAAAGAGCAACTACTTTATTGCGTAATTACTCTTTAAATAAACTTATAAATTTAATTTGTTTTTATTTTTCTTTTTCTTTTTCAAATATTTACTTAAATATTCATAACCTTTTTAACTTCATCTGGCAATTCTTCTGGTTGTACTTCCTTCCATTTTATAACACCTCTTAATTGCATTACTTCTAATTCTAAATATGCTCCTTCTCTTAATTCTCTAGTAGTTTTAAATTGAACTTCTTTTTTATTTCCATTTTTATCATAGGCTGTTAATGTATATTGATATTTCATATCATCTGATTTAGAAACTTCTTCAATCTTAGTATTATCTATTTGCGTATAATAAATATCTTTATGTACTACCAAAAAGTAGTATGCTAAAGCCATCAAAGCAATTACAATAATTACTGCAATAATAATCGGTAATTTTTCTTTAAAATCTTCCATTTTTATTCCTCCTCTTTAATTATGTTTTTACTTCCATAATATGTCGCCAAGAAATATACTCCATATATTAGTCCTATAATAACTGCTGTCACAATTATTGAAGGTAATAGTTCATCTGGTGATGCAAGTGCAGCTAACATTGATAAAATAAATTTAATTCCAAATATAGAGTGTATAATTGCTAAAGCCAAAGGCATCATAAAGAATATAAATATTTGTCTAAATAGAGCCTTGTTTATCATTTTTTCATCACAGCCAATTTTTCTTAATATTGTATATCTTTGTTTGTTATCAGAACTTTCTGTAAGTTGTTTTAATGCTAAAATTGCTGAACTTGCAATTAAAAATACAATACCTAGATAAATTGCAATAAATATGATAATTGTAGCTAATCCTTTACTTGCTTCTTCTAGACTTATTTTAGAAGTACCATCAAGGTTTATTCCCTTTTCTTCAAGATTTTCAAAAAATTCTGTATTGCCACTGCCTATTAATGTATTTTCAATTTCTTGTTTTTCTTCTTGTGTTTTAGCATTATAGTTTGCTGCTAAAAGATATTGTTCCTTATATTCATCTTTTAATTCAAAATTGTCTGGTACTAATATAATTCCTGCATTCATTTCACTTGTTGACATGAATACAAAACCATCTTTACATTCATTGTATTTTGAATGATATGTCTTTCCATTGATTTGTATATTAGAATTTTCTTTTAATGCTGCGTTTCTTATATCTGCCATTTGTTCAAAATCACAAAGCACTATATATTCATCATCATTTAATGTGTACTCTTCTTTTCCATATAACTTAGCAATTTTGTTATAATCTGAAATTTTTATTATACTTTCTGCTGTATCATAAGCAATCATTGAAAATTGTTTTTGAGCAGTTTCAAAGTAATTTCCTAAACTATATTTAAAAGTCCACTCTGGTATAGCATAAATAGGAATTTCAACAATATCTTTTAGAGTATTCATATCGTATCCATTGTTTTTAAGTGTATAACTTACTGGTTTTTTTGAATCTTCTCTTTGTTCTTCTGTGTAATATACAGTTTGCTCTGTGTATGAGTTCACATAGCTTTCTGGTAAATATGCTGATTTATATAAATTTACATCTACTGGTGTAAATTCTTCTAACTTAGAGTCTAATTCTGACTGAATAGATAAACTACTAGATAATGCACTAATGGTCATAAATAACATTAAACAAATAATACTCATACTAGCTATATTTGTATTAATTTTGTTATTAAGTTGCCTTAATACAAACATATTTGTTCCTTTTAAGTAGATTTTCTTTCTTGTTTGTATAATTTTTAATATAAATCCTGATAAAGACCAGAATATTCCCACTGTCCCTACTATTCCCATTAAAATTGGTTTTAATAATTCGTCTCCTGTTTGTAATTCATATACTCCACCAGTTACTAAATAATATGCATATCCTAATAATACACTTGATGCTAAAAATACAAGTATTGAAACAATAGGATTTTTCATTTTTATTTTTTCATTTTTTCTTATTGCTGTTAATAAATTAATTAGCTTGTATCTTGAAATAGTCAAAGTATTAAATACCATTACTGCTAAATACATTACTGCAAAATATATACATGTTTTTATACAAGCTTCTTTAGAAAATACAAATGTAAATTCACTCATATTAGCTTCAAATAATTTTGCAACTAATATAGACATGAATTGTGAAGCGAAGATTCCAATAAGTAAACCAATTACTAATGATAAAATACCTATTAGTATTGTTTCTAATAATATGATACTAGATATTTGCCTTCTTCCCATTCCAAGTGTCATATATATTCCAAATTCTCTTTTTCTTCTATTTATCAAAAAATTATTTGCATATACTATTAAAAATCCAAGTACAATCGCAATAAAAACTGAAATCATGCTAAGCAGTTCAATCATAAGTTGTATCATTGATTTTGTTGATTGTGATACTTCAAGCATTGCTTGTTGACTGTCTAAAGAGTTAAACATATAAAAAATTGCTACACCTAATACTAAAGTTAAAAAGTATATTGCATAATCTTTAAAACTCTTTTTCATATTTCTTATAGATAATTTAAATAACATCGTTCAAATCACCTCCAAGAAGTGTTTGCACCTCGATTATTTTTTCAAAGAACTGCTTTCTAGTATCTTCACCTTTTATTAATTCATTGAATATTTTACCATCTTTAATAAATATAATTCTTTTAGCATAACTAGCAGTAAATGCATCATGTGTAACCATTAAAATTGTAGCTCCTAAATTTTTGTTTAAGTGTTCAAATGATTCTAATAACTGTCTTGCAGATTTTGAGTCTAAGCTACCTGTTGGTTCATCTGCAAGTACTATTTTAGGGTTTGTTATCATTGCCCTACTACTAGCCACTCTTTGCTTTTGTCCTCCTGATATTTGATATGGATATTTATTTAATATGTCTAAAATATTTAGTTTTTCTGCTACCTCTTTTACCCTTTTATCTATTTCCTTTGGATTTACTTTTTGTATTGTTAATGCTAAAGCAATATTTTCATAAGCAGTTAAAGTATCTAGCAAGTTAAAATCTTGGAATATAAATCCTAGCTCATCTCTCCTAAATTTGTTTAATTTATTACCTTTTAATTTAGTTATATCTTGATTATTTATAATGATTTTTCCTGCTGTTACCCTATCTATAGTAGAAATACAATTTAATAAAGTTGTTTTTCCAGACCCTGATGCTCCCATTATTCCTACAAATTCTCCTTTTTCTACATTAAAGCTAATACCATTAATTGCCTTTGTTAAATTTGATTTATTTCCATAGTATTTTTCAATGTTTTTTACCTCCAATACATTATTCATGTGTAAAATCTCCTTTCCATTATTTTAATTATATTATAAAGTATTTAAAATTTCTTTGCCATTTTTTTGTCTTACATTTTTATTACATTTTTGTAAGATAATAATAAATTTGTAAAAATTTGTTTAAAAGCAATGGCAATTTTATGGAATATTAGAGATTCTTTTTAAAACTTTTTGTATTATTTTTTATGTGTTTTTTTATTGGTTATTTTTGTTTGCTAATAATTACTACTAATGCAATAATTAAGGCAAACCACACCTGCTTATTCTCATTTCCTATGAAAATTATTTTACAATATTATTTTGATTTTGGCTATAATTTTTATTGAATTTATAAAATCATCATTATATTTTTCTTTTACATATTTAATTATTTCTTTTGCTTGTTCACTCTTAAATATATTTAGAGTTGTACATTTGGTTATAATATTTTGTAGTTCTTTTTCGTATTCTTCTCTAACTTTTCCAACAAATTCCCCTTTACTATCTTGAATATCTACTAAAATATATTCATCTTCTAAAATTCTCATAAAAGATTTTCTCCTAATTTCTTATATTGTTATTCATTTCTAAATTAGACACATATTCGACGTTCCTTTTTGCATCTGCAACAAGTATATAATAAAAAATTAAATTACACTATAATATTTACAATATTTAAAAGCGAGAGGGAAACATTGTTTCCCTCTCTAAAATCACACAAATTTTTAATTAATGTTTTGGTTTGTACGTATTGTTATAAATTGCCCTATACTATTCTAGCTCCAAAAGGCGCTAATGATAATTTAGCAATCTTAAAAAATTGCAAACCAAACGGTATTCCTACTATGGTTATGCACCATAAACAGCCGAAAAGTAAATTTTCTAGAGCCATCGGAATACCAAAAAGATAATCCAAATTACGTTTGCAGGTAATGATGGAACTCCACCACCATACTCAATTTCTTTCCCAAATGGAGCAAATGACATGGATGCAAACTTAAAGCATTGTTTTCCATAAGGTATTCCAACGATAGTTATACACCAAATTACTCCAGACAGAATCCAAGAAAGTCCACTAAAGAGACCTCCAAAGATAAACCATAAAACATTTCCTAAAAAGCTCATTTTTTAGTCTTCCCTCCTTAAACATTAATTAATTTTTGTGTGATTTTTTGCATAGTTACTTAACTTTTGCTAAAAAAATCTTTCTTATATAGTTTTATAAACTATTTTCTTAGTTAAATTTAATACTTTTAAAAGTATTTTACTATATTATATCAATTTATTTCTTTAATTGCTATTCTTTTTTCTTACAATTTTCTTACTTTTTTGTAATTTAAAAGATTAGTTATAAAACTAACCCTTTAAATCTTTACTTTTATTTATATATTTTTTAATGTATTTTTTATTTCTCTTTTATAATATTTTTACTACATAAATAAGTTATTAAGAAATATCCTCCATAAATTATGACTATAAATATTGCTGTCATAATGATTGATGGTAATAACTGTTCATTTCCAAATGTTGAAATGATGTAGCTACAAAATGTTATTCCAAATATTGAGTGAATAATTGCTATTAACAATGGAAATATAAAAAATATAGCAATTTGTCTAAATAATGATTTATTTATCATTTTCTCGTCTGCCCCTAGTTTTCGAAGCATCTTGTATCTTTCTTTATTATCTGTACTTTCTGTCAATTCTTTTAGTGCTAAAATAGCAACACTAGCTATCAAAAATACTATTCCTAGATATAGTCCTAAAAATGTTACTAATGCTCCTAGTCCAATACTTGCTTCACTTATATCTACTCTACTATTTATATTAGGTAAACTATACTCTACTGAAAGAGGGTTATTTATTAAGTTTATAAGTTGTTCTTGTATCTTTCTTTGTTCTTCTAAAGAATTAGTATAATAATTTCCTATTATTGAATTGAAAGCTAAATATTGTTCATCAACTATTTCATCTGGTACAATTATTACTCCTGAATTTATATGGTTACCAGCCATCTCTATAAATCCATCTTTACATTCATTATATTTAGGTTTTAGCTTATGTCCAAATATTGTTAATTCTTGGTTACTTTCTAATGCTATATTTCTTATTGCTATCATTGAATCATAATCTGCAATAATCATATATTCATCTTGATTTAGTGTATACTCTTCATTATTATAAATTTTTGCAATTTTATTATAATCACTTAATTTAATTATTTCCTCTGGCATATTATAAGGTATCATTGATGTAATATTATTTTTTACATATTCTAAATTATCTCCTAATGAATCCGCAAAGGTTAAATCATCTATTCTATATGAATTGTATTCTACATATTCTTTAAAATAGTTATCAATATTAAAATCAAATGCTTCTAAAGTTTTTTTAACTCCTAATTTAGAATTTTCTATTTGTTTTTCGTTATATCCTTGTTCTAACCATTCATCATCTTTAACCGAAATAGTTAATTGAATATCTGCTGGTGCTAATTCATCTAAATTTGCAGTCATAGAATTTTTAAGTGATAAACTACTAGATAGTATACATATTGTTACAAATAGCATTAAAGATATAATTGTCATTGAAAATACTGTTGTATTTATTTTGCTACTTAACTGTCTAAATGTAAAAGTATTTAGTCCTTTTACATATAAATTTTTCATACTCATAACGGCTTTTAAAATTAGTCCTGATAAAGACCAGAATATGAAAAATGTAGATATTGCTCCAATTATTATAGGTTTAAATATATCTTCTGGAGTTTTAATTGTTTCATTTATTCCTCCTGTTACCATATAGTAAGCATATCCTAGAGCTATAATAGAAATAATAAATACAATCGTACAAAGTACTGGATTTTTCATTTTTACTGTTTCTGATTTTTTATTAGTTTGTATTAAATCAATTAATTTGCATTTTCCAACATTTATAGTATTAAATAACATTACTATTACATACATTATTCCAAAATATAGTATCGTTTTTATACATGCCTTGCTTGAAAAAATAAATTCATATTTTGTCATATCTGCTTCGAACATGTTTGCAACTAACATACTCATAAGTTGTGAAAGTAGTATTCCAAGTCCTAACCCAACAGCTAATGATATAATTCCAATTAAAATTGTTTCAAAAAATAATATCATTGATATTTTTCTTTTGCTCATACCTAAAAGCATATATATACCAAATTCTTTATTTCTTCTTTTAATCAAAAACCTACTTGCATATATTATTAAAAATCCTAAAATAAATGCTACAAAACCACTTGCTCCTGATAACATATTAGTCATCAAATCTATAACTTCATATGTGCTACTTGTTACATCTAATAATACAGTTTGACTTTCTATACTATTAAATACATAAAATATGGCAACTCCTAATATTAAAGTAAAGAAATATATTGCATAATCTTTAAAACTTTTCTTTATATTTCTAGAAGACAATTTAATAGTTGTCATTTTCCTCACCTCCAAGCAAGGTTACAACATCTATAATCTTGTCAAAGAAATCCTTTCTTGAACTGTTACCTTTTATTAATTCATTAAATACTTTACCATCTTTTATAAATATTACCCTGCTTGCATAAGAGGCACAAAAACTATCATGTGTTACCATTAGAATTGTAGTATTTAACTTTTCATTTAAGTAATCGAAACTTTCTAATAACATTCTTGAAGATTTACTGTCTAAGCTACCTGTTGGTTCATCTGCTAAAACAATTTGTGGATTTGTTATAATAGCTCTGCTTGCCGCTACTCTTTGCTTTTGTCCTCCTGACATTTGATATGGATATTTATTTAATACATCTTTTATTCCTAATTTGTTTGCTATATCATTTACTCTTTTTTCAATTTCTTTTGCTCCTATATTTTGGATTGAGAGTGCTAAAGATATATTTTCATAAGCTGTTAATGTATCTAATAAATTGAAGTCTTGAAATATAAATCCTAATTTTTCCCTCCTAAATTTGTTTAAAGATTTTCCTTTTAATCTTGTAATATCTTCTCCTCCTACGAAAATGTGTCCAGATGTTACTTTGTCAATAGTAGATATACAATTTAAAAGTGTTGTTTTTCCGCTTCCGCTTGCTCCCATAATGGCAACAAATTCTTTGTTTTCTACTTCAAATGATAAATTATCTAAGGCTTTTGTTAAGCTAGATTTGCTACCATAATATTTTTCTACTTTATCAATTTTTAATATAGTTGACATTTCATCAATCTCTCCTTTCATTTTCATTATAGAGGATTTATTTTTATTTGTCCTTCTTCTAATGTTACTAAACATTACAATTTAGTAATGTTACTTTGCTACATATAAAAAATCGTCTTTATTAAAAAATATACTTACCTCAGTATATTCATTTTCTTTTGAATCTATTGTAACTTTATGCCCTAATTTTTTGCAAAGTTGTTTTGTAATATATAGGCCCATTCCTGTCGATGTTTCTATTTTTCTTCCATTATTTCCTGTAAAAGTTTTGTCAAACACTTTAGGAATATCACTTTTTTTAATTCCTATTCCATTGTCATAAATTTTTAATATTATGCTTTTTTCATTTTCTTTAGCAGTTATTTTAATATAGTGTTCTACTCCTTTTTTTATATATTTAATACTATTGCTTATTATTTGATTTACTATAAATTCAAGCCATTTTGAATCTGTTAAAACCTTTTTATCTCCTACTTCTACTTCAAGATTAATATTATTTTCTAATAAAATGTCTTTATTTTTCATGGCAACATTTGAAATGACTTTACTAATTTTAGTTTCTTTAATTAAATAATCTTTTTGTGCGTTTTCACTTCTTACATAATACAAAACTTGCTCTACATCATCATCTATTCGTTTTAATTGTTCTACTATCTTTTTGTCTGATAACTCTTTATGGTTGTGTACAATTAAATTTAGAGATGCTAATGGTAGTTTAACTTCATGTATCCACATTTCTATATATTCTTTGAAATCTACTAGACTTAAACTATAGTTTTTTATTTCTTCTGCCATAGATTTGTCTATTTCATATAGGGCATCATATAGAATCTCACCTTCATAAAAATTAGTTTTTTCTATCATCTCTGTAATAAGATATTTTTTATCTAATAATTCTAAATTATTTAAAAATTTGCTGTAAAACTTTTTTCTTCTATTAAAGTCATAAATAGTGGATAAAATAAATCCAATAATCGCTGTTAGATTTACTCCAATTATTGCTTGTTCGTTTGTTTTAAATGATATTAATATTAGATTTATAATTGCAATAATTACAATAAATAATAATATAATTAAAAAATTAGTTTTTAAATATTTACTTAGTTTCATTATTAAATCCTTTCAAATTTTATTTTAATATATACCCTTGTCCTTTTCTTGTTTCTATTGTGTCAACATATCCAAAATCAGTTAGTTTTGTTCTTAATCTACTAATATTTACATTTAAAGCATTATCATTTATATATGAATTATTATTCCATAGTTCTGTCATTAAATCATCTCTTGTTACAATGTTTCCTCTGTTTGCCAATAAAAATGTAAATATAATCATTTCATTTTTGGTTAAAATTAGTTCTTCTTTTTCGTTTTTAATAATTCCTTTTTTAGGATCTATTACTAAATCGTTATATGTTAATACTGTATTTTTGTTTTCCATTCTTTTAAATATTGCATTTATTCTTAATAAAAGTATTGTAGGGTTATATGGTTTAGTTATATAATCATCTGCTCCATAACTCATTGATAAAACTTCATCTGCTTCGGTATTTTTACTTGTTACCATTATAATTGGCACATTGCTTTCTTTTCTTATTTTTTTTAATAGTATTTCTCCATTTAGGCTTGGAATATTTATATCTAATAATATTAAGTCTGGATTTTGCTTTTTTATTTCTTCAAAAGAGTTTTCAAAATCTTCTAAAATTATTGCATTAAATTCTGCATTATCTAGTAATTCTTTTAATTCTTTACTTATGCTTTTATCATCTTCTATTATTAAAATTTTTTTCATGTTAATTCACCTCATTTTTTATTATTCTTCTTTATTTTTATATATTTTATATGAAATTTTATAAGATATATAATACATTACTATCATAAGTATAGCTAATAATATTAGTCCATATTTATTCATAAAACTTTCTATCATTTCCACATTTATATTTAAATTTGCTTTCATTATCAAAAACCCTGCTCCTGCAACAAGTACAATTAATACAAATAACAGAACAAACATTTGAATTCTTCCTTTTTCTGCTCCCCATTTGTATATACTTGGAATTTGTATTGACTGTATTAAAGATATTCCCCACATTCCACCTATTGTTGATATAATTAAACTTTCGTAATCAATGTTTATTATATCTTGTGGTCTTAAATAATTTATGATGTTTACAACTATTATGGTAAGTAATAATCCTAATATTCCTCCTAAAATAGTTGCTCCTACTGCTAAAATAAATTTTTCTTTTACTATTTCTTTTCTATTAGTTGGTAGTGCTAGGGTGTATTTATTAGATTTTGCTATTTCATCATAGCTAAAAGTTGAAAGTGAAATCATTCCAATTATTGAACATATTACAATTGGTCCAAAATTTATAGATTCTGTTCCAATTACTGCAATTCCACAAAATAAAACTATTATAATTAGAGATGCTTTGTAACTAGCTAAATTGTATAAATCTTTTTTTATCAATCCTTTTATCATAATTATTTTTCCCCCTTAATATAAAATAACATTATGCTTTCAATAGATGGCTTATCAATTGTTGTTATATTGTATTTTTTTCTTATATTGTTTTTGTTGTCTGTTAGTACTTCATATTGATATTTTTCTTTTTTGTAGCTTATATAGTCTTTTTTGTCTAATCGTAAAAAATCTTCCTTGCTACATTTTATTATTCCATAGTTTTCTAATAATTCATCTGTTGGTAGATTAAATACTAATTTTCCTTTTTCAATAAATATAATATAGTCTGATATATGTTCTAAATCTGTTGTTATGTGTGTAGATAATAATATAGTTCTTGTTTCATCTTCTTTTATGTATTGTCTAAATATATCTAAAATTTCATTCCTTACAACAGGATCTAATCCACTTGTTGGCTCATCTAATATTAGAATTTTAGGGTTATGAGAAATTGCTGTTGCAATTTTTAGTTTCATTTTCATACCACTTGAAAAATCTTTTATTGATTTATCCTTTGGTAAATTAAATTTTTTTAATAAATTCATGTATTTATTTTCATTCCAATTCCTATATATATCTTTCATAATAGAATTTATTTGTTTTGCTGTTAAATAGTCTGATAAAAAGCTATCATCTAGCACTACTCCTATTTCTTGTTTTATTTTTTTCTCATCTTTTTTGCTATCTTTTCCAAATATTTTGACTGTTCCATCTGATTTTGTAATATTTAGTATAGATTTTATTGTTGTAGTTTTGCCTGCACCATTTTCTCCAATTAGTCCTACAATACAACCTTTAGGTACATTAAAGGTAATGTTTTTTAATTCAAAGTCTTGGTATTTTTTTGAAACATTGTTTAGCTCTATGTTATTTTCCATATTAAAAATCCTCCTCAAATATCATTTTAAATAATTCTTTTACTTCATTTTCTGAAATGTTTGATATTTTTGAAATATCATAAATTTTTTCTATATAATTTTGTATTTCTTTTAGTTTTTCTTCTTTAATTAGTTCTAAATTTTTGGGGGCTATAAAACTTCCTTTTCCTTGGACTGTTTTTATAAATCCTTCTTGTTCTAATTCGTCATAAGCTTTTTTTACAGTTAAAAAACTAATTTTAAGGTCATTTGCTAGGTTTCTTACAGATGGTAACATGTCTTCTTCTTTTAATTCTTCAGAAAATATTGCTTGCTTTATGGCTGTTTTTATTTGTTCATAAATAGGGGTGCTACTATTATTACTTATTATTATATTCATAGGCTCCTCCTTTTTTTGTTTTTTATCTGTTATATTTGTATTATAACACTATATAACAATATGTCAATATTTTTAAAAAATTTTTTAATATTTATTTTATTTAGTAGTTCTAAATTTTTATTTTTAGTATATTTACAAAAAAAACGTGAAAACTTTTTTATTTTCACGTTTTTTATTTATATTATATTAAATTCTATTTCAAATTCTATAAATTCATCATCATTTTTTACTTTTATACTTCCATTATGTAATTCTACTATTTCTTTTGTTATTGCAAGGCCTAATCCTGCTCCTCCTGTTGAGCTTGTTCTTGCATCATCTCCTCTATAAAATTTTTCAAATATTTTGTTTAATTTATATTTAGGTATTTTGTCACCTTTGTTTTTGAAGGTTATTATAATTTTATTGTCTTTTACTTCTAATTTTATTTCTATTGTAGTATTTTTGTAACTATAATTTATTGCATTTTTTAGTAGATTATCAAATGCTCTTGCTAATTTGTCTCCATCCGCTTCGTACATTACTTTTGTAGGAGCTATAAGATTACATTTTAATTGATTTTTTTCTAACATTGGATAACATTCATCTATTAATTGTTTTAGCAAATATGATATATTAATTTCTTTTTTGTTAATTGGCATAGAGTGTAAGTCATATCTTGTAATATCAAAAAACTGGTTTGTTAATTCTTCTACTCTTAAAGATTTATCTAATGCAATTTTTATGTATTTTTCTTGGGTATCTTTTGATATATCTTTTTCGTCTGTAAGTAATGTTAAATAACCTATGATTGAAGTAAGAGGTGTTTTTAAATCATGTGCCATATACATTATTAAATCATTTTTCTTTTGCTCAGCTTCTCTTTCATTTTTTTTGGTTAATATGTAATTATATTTTATTTGATTTATCTTTTCAGAAAACTGATTCATTTCACTTGGAAGTTTTATAGTTTCATTGTCTTCTTTTAAGATTAAATCTAAAGAATTATACACTTCATTTATACTGTCTACATATTTTGATATAAATCTATAAATTATAACTGATAGAACTATTCCTATATATACATATACCACTATATCTCTATTATATACAATCCATGAATATAAATCATAATTTAAATTGGCTACTAAAATAGACAAGGTATTTTCTAAAAATAGTGCTAATATAAAGTATATTATTATTGAAATAACTCCTGCTATTATTATGTTTCCAATTAATGAAATACATAATTTTATTTTTAATTTTTTTAATTTATCAATTTTCAATTTTGTATCCCACTCCCCATACTGTTTTTATAAATTTTGGATTTTTTGAATCTTCTTTTAATTTTTCTCTTATTCTTCTTATGTGTACCATTACTGTATTATTGCTATCAAAATATTTTTCTTTCCACACTTTTTCAAAAAGTTCTTCTGAACTTACTACTCTTCCTTTGTTTGTTGCAAGATATAATAATATGTCAAATTCTATTGGTGTTAGGTCAACTTCTTTTTCATATAATAAGCATTTGTGTTTTTGTTTGTCTATTTGTAATCCGTTTATTTCTATAATTTCGTTGGATTTATCTCTTAAATTATATAATGTATACCTTCTTAATGCAGATTTTACCCTTGCTATTAATTCTAGTGGATTAAATGGTTTTGTTATATAGTCATCTGCTCCGAATGGTTAGACCTTTTATTTTATCATTATCTTCTATTTTTGCAGTAAGCATTATTACCGGAAATTTTAACTTTTTTTCTCTAATATATTTACATATTTGAAATCCATTTTGTCCTTGTATCATTACATCTAGTATTGCCATATCTAGTTTTACACTATCTATACATTTTATTGCTTCTTGAGATGTATAAAATTTATAAACAGTATAGTTTTCGTTTTTTAAATATACTTCTACTAAATCTGCTATTTCTTTTTCGTCATCTAATACTAAAATATTCATTTTCTTGACCTTTCCTAGGATATTTTTTATTAATATTTTGTTTATTATACCATAAATATATAAGTTTTTTTATATTTTTTCATATTGTAAGAAAATTTTAAGAAATTGTTAAGTGTTTGTTAAAACATTTTTGATTTTTTTTATTTATAATGTTTTTAAATTTATAAAGGGAGGTATGGTTTTTGAAAAAAAATAATAGAAAAAAACTAAATAGAAAAAAGATTTTATTTTTTATAATCCTTATACTGTTAGTGATTTATTTGTATAATAATTTTTTAAAAGATATTGGGACAATTTTTGATATAAACTCATTTTTTAATGTTTCAAATAAAGTAGGTGGATATAAAATAATAAAACAAGATATTAATAAAAAATATCCTGGTAAAGGTCAAGAAAAAGTAAAAAATAAAAATGGTTATTTTACTACATTTACTACTACTGATGGGAAAACATATATTGAATATAAACAAAATGGTAAATCTTCATGGAGCAATAATGAGTATTGGGGCTCTACTATGGCTGAAAACCGGATGTGGTATAACTGTTATGTCTATTATATTAAGCGGATATGGTAAAAATTATACTCCTGAAGATTTAAGGAAAAAATACTATCCTGTTATGGATTATGAAAATTTTTCTTATGAATTAGAAAATACTTTTGGAATAGAAAATTCAGATTTTTATTATGATTCAGAGCACCTTTCCGAAGAATCAATTATAGAACATTTAAAAACAAATAAGCCTATAATTGTTTGTGTTTGGAATAATCCAAATAACAATCGTTGGACTAGTGCTTCTCATTATATGGCTTTACTTGCTGTTTGTGATGATTTGGTTTATGTTTCAAATCCTAATCGGTTTAGAAAATGATAGTAAGAGTTCTCGGTTGGTATGATATTTCAGAGGTTTCTCCTTATATTGCTAAGGCTATGTATATTGAGAGTTAGTGATTTTTGTTAGAATATGGTTGTTGTAAATGTCGATAATTTTGTAGTTTTTTGGCAAAAAAATATGTAGGAAAAACGACATTTTTCTTTGCCATTTTCCTTACATAATATTATACCATTTACAGGTACTAAGAGTTTTTTTTCCTTTGTCCCCTTTATCTCTCTATTTTCTTTATTTGGATATTAGATTTTAGAGAAACTACGGGACGGATCCCTTTCCAACCATAGCTACTAGTTTGGATGGTGCCGGTTTCGTACACGTACCCTAAAGAAAGAGTGAAAACAGACTCAGGAAAGGCCAACCAATAATTTGGGTACACTGATCCTGCATATCCAAACTCTTCTCCTAATCCCTTTAAATAAAATAATCCAGTTGCTGCATCATTATCATCTACCCAATCTGTACTTGTTTCGCTTTCTCCTCTTGCTTGATTTAATTCCTTTAATGTTAGATTATGCACTTCTTCTGCTTCTCCTTCTATTATAAATTCTTCACCTGTTATGTCTCCACTTGTTTTATTTCCTATTTTTTTATATTCTCCTTCATTATCTACGCTTTCATAATCATATAATGTGAACTTTATTAATTCAAAATTATAGTATAATCCTGCTGCTGCATATATATTATAGTCACTTTCTACTTTATATGCTGGATTGAATAATTCTAAATAATTTTGCCTTTGTTCTGCATTTCCTGCCCATAACCCCACTGTTCCTGAGTTTGATGATGTTTTATCTGTTTCTATGTCTTTTATACCACTAAAATTGTATTGCAAATTAGCTGGCACTCCTGTTGATATTAATTTCACTATATTCTACATAATCTCCAACTTTTAGGGAGCTGTTTGAATTTTCTCCGATGTCTCCACTAGTAGCACTATCTAAAGTGTTTGAATTACCTTTTTCGTTAGAATTAAATATTAATGTAAATAACACAATTCCTGCTCCTATTAATAATACTGCTATTATAATTATAAGTGGCATTAGGGCTATTCCTTTTTTATCTTTTAATTTCTTCATATTCTATTTTTTCCCCCTTTATTTTACATGTTTTAAAAATATAGTTTTTCAAGCGAAAAACTATATTTTTGTTCCACAATTTGGGCAGAATTTTGTATTTGCTTCTAATTTTTCACCGCAATTTGGGCAGAATTTTGATTCTGGCTTCTTTTCGCCACAGTTTGAGCAAAATTTTCCTTCTGACATTGTTCCACATTTTGGACATTTCCAAGAGTCTGGATTTTGAGTATTTGTATTTTGTGGTTGTGGTTGTCCACCATTTCCGAGCATTTCCATTAAATACCGCTCCTGCTACTTGTCCCATATTTTGTCCTGCCATATTTCCTATGTTCATTCCCATAAATGCTCCGGCCATTCCGCCTTCATTTTTTGCTGCATCTCTCATAGATTGGGCTGCAGCTGCTGTCATCATTCCTTGAGCATTTTTACTTGCATAGTTCATTTCTTGATATTTTCTTAAGTCTTCTTTTGACTCGTCTGTTAATGAAATTGAAGGTATTGCAACAGAAATTATTTCTATTCCTCTTTTTTGTCTCCAATCTTCATCTAATTCTTCGTTCATTTTTTGAGCTAATGCTCCCTGGCATCTTACTAATCCTGTAATTGATAAATTTTGTTCATATGCAATACTTGCCATCGCTGTAACTAAACTTGTCATAAATTCTTCTCTTATTTGACCATTTGTAAATATGTCTATTTTTACAGTGTCTCCTGTTGCAGAGCCTACTACATTTGTTATTAATGCTATTGGGTCTGTTATTTTTATTGAATATTTTCCATAGCATCTTACATATACTGTTATTTCATATTTTGGGTCATCTACTGCTATTGGTTCTGCTGTACCAAATGTTATGCCTTGAATTTCTCTTAAATTTATGTAATATACTCTTTGGTCTTTTGGTGGTTCTCCTCCAAATTTAAAAGATTCTTTTAATCTGTTCCATGATTGTTTTAATCCTTCACCAAATCCTCCTGACAACATTGTTGGTTCTGTTGAACTGTCATATATAAATTCTCCTGCTTCTGCTGTAAATTCTGTTATTTTTCCTTGGTCTACTATTACCATTGCCATTCCTTCTGGTACTACTATTTTTGTTCCTTTTGTTAGTACTCCGTCTGTTCTTTTTGTATTTGATCCTCTTTCCATTGGATATCCTCTTTGTACTAAAACGTTTGAATCCATTTTATCTATTGTTATAAATTCTAACCATTGATCTGCTAGTGTTGAGCCTAAAGCTCCTAATCCTGCTTTTATTAGTCCCATAATTTTTTCCTCCTATTATTTATTTTATTTTACATTTTATTTTTTTATTTTATTCCTTCTAATGAACATAATACCCAATCATGTTCTCCTGTTGTTATTACACTTTGACAATATTCACATTGTCCTGCTGATGTAATTTGTGTTGGTGCACCACAGTTTGGACAATTTGTTGTACTTTTGTTACTTACTCCTTCTTTTGTTTTTACTCCGGCTTTTCTCATAAATGTTAATCTATATGACATATATACATCTTGGTCTTTTCTTCCTTCTAGTACTCTTTTTGTTTCATCATCTATAATATAGTCTCTCATTACTGCTTTTAGGTTTACTCTTAAAATTTCTTTGTCTCCATCTTGTTTAAAATCATATAAACTTGCATCTGTTACATTTATTCTTTCTACAATGTTTGTTCTGTTTGTATTTATATATTCTTGTAATTGTTGTGCATGTTGTTCAAATAATTCATTTGATTCAAAAGGTCTTATTATTGACCATTCTTTTTTAGTCCATGCTGTTTGTAGTTTTACAAAAACGTCTTTTGACCAAGTTAAAAAGTTTACTTCTGAGAACATAGGGTCTATTGCCCTTATTTGTTCTGCAACAGCTTGGGTGTTATTATTCATCATTGTTCCGCCTAAAATTGAGTTTACTATATTTCCTGCTCCCATCTGATTCATTGTATTTTTTAAGTCATTTGCTCCCATTTTTATTTGATTAAATGCTGCATCTCTTTTTTCTTTATCTGCTAAATCTTCTATTTTATTTATTTTTCCTTTTTTCTTTAAATAGAAGAATATTATTGCTGCTATTACTAAAATTATTATTAATCCTTTTGGTGAAAATATAAAGTCTATTATTCCTGCTGTACTTCTTCTAGAGCTTGAACTACTGCTGTTTGAGTAACTGCTACTATCATATCTTTGTATTCCTCCTACATCTGCAAATGATAGTGTATTTATTAGTATTATAAATAGTAATAATAAAATTGCTGTAATTAAAATTAATTTTTTCTTATTTTTTATTTTCATGTTTATTTTTCCCCCTTATTTTACATCTTTTAGATTTGTTATTTTAATTTTTAATATTATTGCAATTATGATAACCATAGCTATTGCTAGTAATATTTTTATACTATTTCCTGCATTTGGTAATACTACTGGTTTATTTATATTATTTGCTTGATTGTTATTATTTGTATTAGGTATGTTATTATTGTTATTGTTATTAGCATTATTGTTATCATTAATTTCTTTTAATTCTATTTGTGGATTTTGAGTTAGTTCTACGGTTTTTGTTTCTTCTTGAGATTGTTTTGCTGTATATGTTAATTCTACTTTTTCACTTGTTGAGATTGGTTTGTTTAATAGTTCTTCAATGTTTTGTTCATTTTTTAATTTAATTTTGTATTCTAGGTATGCTGTTTTATTTCCTTTTAATTCTTCTATAGTCCATGTTACTGATTTAGTTTCTAAATCTATTTGATTAGTTACTGTTCCAATTTCTGGATTGATTATTTCTATTTCAAAATTATCTAGTAATTCTTGTGGGAAATAATTTTTTATTGTTATATTCTTCATATCTGGGTGTACTATATCCATTATGTCATTGTAGAAATATTCGGTATCTATTGTTTTCATGTCTGAGTCTTCTAAGCTATACATTTTCCCATATGTTGGATTTTCTTTTGTTCCATATAGTTTTATTACAAATTCGCTTCCGTCAAATACAAATACATCTCCATCCTCGTTAGTCCAATTTTGGTCATATGATGTATCTCCTGGTCTTAATAAAATAAAATCTATATTATAGTTTGATAACTCTAACATTGCATCTTTTGTTTGATTTACTACTTTTTCATTATGTTGTCTTATTGCTTCTTCTCTTGGTAGGCCAAAAATCCCCCCATAAGTAACTCTATTTTCTATTCCCTGTGCAATTATTGGAACATTATCATACATATTAACTAATATTTTGTTTACATTTTCACTAAAACTTTGTATTGCGACTTTTATTCCAGCCTCTAGATTAACACCATATCTAGGATTTGTATCAAATATTTTTAAACTTTCTAATCCTTCCAAAATTTGAGTAAGTTCGTTCGTTGCTTTTACTGTAACTTGTGCATCTTCTAAGCTTCCTTTTTGTTCTGGATCAGTTGGCTGAGTTATTCCTATAATTCCTATTTTTACATTTTTATTTTCTTCAAATATTTTTGTACAAAGTGTTTCTATATAATTTTTAAGTTCTTCTATTGAATTTTGGTCTAGTGTTGGTACCATTATATAAACTTCTGTATTCTGATACCTCGGCTTTTCCCCTTCTTCTTGTTCTTTTTTATTTTCTAGTTTTAATTGTATTGTAGCCTCATCATCATTTGAATTAATGTTAGTTATTGTATTGTATAAAGTTCCTTGCTCATTTTCCAAAGACAATTTTGTTTCTTTAGTTTTGCAAGTAAGCTCATAGTTTGATTTTGCATATAATTCAATTGATGATAGGCTAACTAATAGTATTACTAATATAATTACCTTTGATATTAATTTTTTCATGTTTTCTTTTCCCCCTTTAAAAATAAAAAAATAGCATTAAAAAACATATTTTTCTATATGTTTTTAACTGCTATCATTTATTTCTATTATTCTATATTTTTTTACATTTTCTACAAATTTATAGTCACTTAAATTAGCTGTACTTTTAGCAAAGTATAGCTTTAATATTTTTTTAAAAGCACGGTGTTCTAGGTTGTTGAACAAAACCCCGCTTTTTGTTACTAAAGTGTAGCTCTCTCTCTCTCTCTCTCTCTCTCTCTTACAGCGTCAAAGTTTTCAGCTGTTTTATCTTTTTGTTTTCCTTCTATATTTTTTTGCATGTGTTCTTTCTCCCTTTTATTTTTTATCCATATTTTGACTTTTAATTATTACGTTCTAAGTATAACTTATATACTTTTAAAATTCAACACATGTAATATAAATGTAATGAAAATGTAATCTTCTTGTAATGCACGCATAAAAAGCAGTAACCTTAAAAAATTTTTTCTTGTTACTGCTTTTTATATTATTGATGTAAATAATTAATTTTAGACTTGTATTTTTTCTTAACGTTTTTTCTTAATTATTAATCCAACTTTTATTATTCTATGGTTCTTCAAAAAAGTTTTTTCTTTTTCCTTGCATTATTTCATCATAAATTTTTATTTTATAATCTAGTCTTTTTATTGTATTATTTATCTCTTCTTGCTTTTTTAATAAATTTAGTTTTTGCTCTAACAATAGATTTTTTCTTGCTTCTAGTGTTTCATTTCCTTTTTTAAATAGTGCTACATACTCTATTAATGATTCTATTGACATTCCTGCGTTTCTCATGCATTTTATGAATTCTCCCCATTTGCAAGCTTCTTCATCAAAATCTCTTACTCCAGATTTTGTTCTTGGTATTTTGGGTAGTAATCCTATTTTTTCATAATATCTTATTGTATCTTGTGTTAAGTTATATTTTCACTTACTTTAGAAATTGTCATAAAATTCTCCATTTCTATAATTTATTATACTCTTCATCACTTACTTTTTCACACCATTCATTTGATGTGTTTTCTCCTGGCACTTCTATTGCCAAATGACTAAACCAGCAATTAGCAGCACCGTGCCAATGTTTTACATTTGCTGGTATGGTTATTACATCTCCTATTTTTAATTTTTGTGCTTCTTTTCCTTCTTCTTGGTACCATCCTTCTCCTTCAATACATATTAATATTTGTCCTCCGCCTTTTGTAGCATGGTGTATATGCCAATTATTTCTACATTTAGGTTCAAATGTAACGTTTGCAATAGATACAGCTGAAGAACCTGGTTTTGTTAATGCTTTTAGATATGAATTACCTACAAAATATTGTGAATAGGCTGTGTTTGGTTCACCCATTCCAAACATTCCTCCGTGGCTTTCTTTTATATTATCATCTGCATACACTTCTTTTGCCAAGTTAAATACTGCCCAAGCATTTGGCCATCCTGCATAAAAAGCTGCATGTGTAATAATTTCTGCCATTTCTTCTTTTGTTATTCCATTTTTTCTTGCATTTAGCAAATGATATTTTAATGAATTATCTACCATTCCTTTTCCCATAAATATACATATTGTGATTAATGACCTATCTCTTAATGATAACTTGTCTTCTCTGCTCCATACTTCTCCAAATAATACGTCATCATTTAATTGAGCAAACTTTGGAGCAAAATCTCCTAAACTATCTCTACCTGCTGTTTGTTTTTCCATAATTATTACCTCCTTTATTTTATTTAATATATCACTTGGAGTATACTCTAAGTCAAGCTTTTTGATTGATTTTTTTAATTTTACTAAAAAATTTATATTATTTCAATTATATATTTTATCCTAAAGCCACATCTAAAATCATCATTACAACAAATCCTATTGCTACACCTACAGTTCCTATGTTTGAATGTTTTCCTGCTTGTGATTCTGGTATTAATTCTTCTACTACAACATATATCATTGCTCCTGCTGCAAATGATAGTATATATGGTAATATTGGTGTTATCATGTTTGTAAGTAGTATAGTAATTATTGCTCCAATTGGTTCTACTATTCCTGATAATGCACCATATGTGAAGGCTCTTAATTTTGATATTCCTTCACTTTTTAATGGCATTGATATAATAGCTCCTTCTGGAAAATTTTGAATAGCAATGCCGAATAGATAAAGCAAAAGCTCCTGCCAATGTTATACCTGAATTTTGTGCAAGAACTCCAGCAAATACTACACCTATAGTCATTCCTTCAGGAATATTATGAAGAGTCACAGCAAGTATAAGCATTGTGGCATTTTTTAGTTTTGATTTTATTCCTTCTGGTTTATTGGTTTCTAAATGTAAATGCGGTATTACACTGTCTAAAACTAATAAGAAACCTATTCCTAGTAAAAAACCTATCGAAGCTGGTATCCATGGAATTTTTCCTTGGGTTTGAGCCATATCTAGTGCTGGAATTATTAATGACCAGATAGATGCTGCTATCATAACGCCTGATGCAAAACCTAGTAATAGTTTTTTGATTTTCTTATTCATTTCATTTTTCATGAAAAATACCATCGCTGAACCTAGGGTTGTACCTAAAAATGGAATTAATAAACCAATTAGTGTATTCATATATTTCTCCTAACATGTTCTTATTTTATTTAGATTATATACTTGTCAATTTTAAAAGTCAATTGAAATTAAAGAAAGAGGACTTCTATTCTTAAGAAATCCTCTTTTTGAGCCCAAACTCTATTTTCATTTACGTTAATTGGAGCTTACATACAGCTCATCTATTAACTTCTTTAGAGTATCACTATATTCTTTATACTCGCACACTCTTTGGTCATCGAGCGTTGTTTCCATAAGATCTATTAGGATACTTCTGGCCGATTCCTTCGTTATGTACGGTACTAGCCGTTTTACATAACTAAACAGTATTTCGAACCGCTTGTTTTGTCTCAATTCTTCTTCGAATTTATTCAAGGCAAACTTCCTTTCCATAATAGGCTTTGGGCTCTTTTATAAGATGCGCATTTAGTATTATAATGATTTTTTAGTTCATTGTCAATTATATTTTTTCATTTCTTATATATTTAATTGCAAGTGGTATATTTTCAATCGTGTCTGATGCTTTCATTGCTATATCTGTATATTTTTTTTGGGCAAGTTCTCCTGCTACCCCTGCTAAATAAGCTCCTGTTGCAACTGTCATACAATCTGGATTATTATATCCAAGTAACCCAATTAAAATTCCTGATAATACATCTCCGCTTCCTGCAGTTGCCATTCCTGGTGCTCCCCTTTTTACTAAATATGTTGTAATTCCATCTGTTATTATTGTAGTTGGCCCTTTTAATAATAAAATTACATTGTGTTTATTGGCAAAATCTTTTGCTATTTTAATTGGTTCTTTTTTTATGTCTTCTATACTTATTTTACTTAATCTTTCAAATTCTTTTAAGTGTGGTGTTAAGATAACTTTACTTTTAACGTTATTTAATATTTTTAAATCTGTTTTTGAAAGTATGTTTAGGCAACTTGCATCTATTAATATACTTCCTTTAAAATTTTCTAATATATATTTTAACATTAATTCATTTTCTTGGCTTTCTTCTAAACCCATTCCAATAGCTATTGCTTTTAAATTTTTAGTTGCTTTTTCTATATCATCTATTATATAGTCTTCATCTTCTCTTATTGTAAATAATGTTTGTTCTAATAAATATGGCATAATTGAAAAAGCTATTTTTTCTGGAACTATTACTCTTGCAATCCCTACGCCACTTCTTAATGTTGCAAAACTCATATTTGCTAATTTTATTGCTCCTGAGTAATTAATAGATCCTCCAATTATTCCAACTGTTCCAAACATTCCTTTGTGAGAATCTATGGGTCTTTCTTTTAATATATCTAATAAATCTTTATTTTCTATTTCAAATAAATTTTCTTCTATTTTTATCAAATGGTATCACCTTTAATATTTATATATTATAAAAACTCTTTTATACACCAACACTCATTGTTTCTGGCAAAGTAGAGCCACCATCTATTACAAAACTTTGCCCTGTTAGGTAAGATGCTTCTTTGCTTGCTAAAAATGCTGCTAATTCTCCTAATTCTTCTATTGTTCCTAATCTTTTCATTGGAATTCCTTTTGCTATTCCTTCTACTACAGAATTTGGGTTGTTTTCATCAGAATCTTTTGCAATTCCTTCTACCATAGGTGTCATTATATATCCTGGTAAAATTGCATTTACTCTTATTCCTTTTTCTACTACTTCTGCTGCTAGTCCTTTTGTAAAACCAAGTAAAGCTGCTTTTGTTGTAGCATATGCAACTTCTCCTGTATCTGCTACCATAGTACCTGTTACAGATGATAGGTTAACTATTGCTGCATCACTACTCATATATGGTAATACTGCTTTTGACATATTCCATGCACCTTTTATATTTATGTCAAAATGAAAATCTCTTATTTCGTCTGTAGTTTCTAAAAATGGTGTTAATTTAGCAACTCCTGCATTATTTACTAATACATCTATTTTTCCGAATTTACTTACTACTGCTTTTACACATTCTTCTATTTTCTTACTATCTCTTATATCTACTAAATATCCATCTACATCATAGCCTTGTTCTTTTAAATTATTTACAGTTTCATCTAATTTATTTGAATAATCAAATATAGAAACTTTTGCTCCATATTTAAGAAAAACTTTAACTATCCCTAGTCCATTTCCCATTGCTCCACCTGTAACTATTGCTACTTTATTTTCTAATTTTTTCATAATAAATTCCTCCTTATTTTTATACTTTGGTAATAACTTTTTGATTGTGATTTTATTATATTCTATAATTTTTTAAAAGTAAATAAAAAAATAAAATAATAGATATTATTTATTATTTATTTTTTATCTATTATTTTATATCATTTATTTTATATCTTTTAAAGCTCTTTGAGCCGTTTTGTCTTTATCAAATTTATTTATTACAAATATAATTACTAAAACTATTAAAATAATTACAGCATAAAGTATCAAGCTCATTTTCCAGTCTCCTACTGCTAGATTTTCTCCTGCTAAAGTTGATGATATTACAGAAGGGAACCTTGCAAATGTAGATATTAATATAAACCTTATAGGCTTAATTGGTAATATTGCTCCTATATATACAAGTAAATCTTTTGGGGTTCCGAGGTAATAAAAATAAAATTAACATTATCATTTCTATTTTTTTAGGGTTTTGAAATAATTTACTATTTTCTATTTTTTTTACCTTTTCTTTATCGCAAAAATCATATACCAATCTTTTACCAAATTTTCTAATAGCAAATACTATAATAGTAGATATTATTGCTGCTGAAACCATTATAAAAATAGTTCCACCAATTCCTCCATAGCACATTCCTGCAAGTATTTCTATTGGTTCTCCTGGTATTATTATTAAAAATATTTGAGCAAATTGCAGTGCAAATAATGTTAGCATTCCTAAGAATCCTGAACTTTCTACCTTCTCTTCAAAAGCTTTTTGTCCTTCATTAGTAGATAAATCTTTCATCACTGGCATTAAATATATTATTAAACCTATAAGAATCAATGCTACTATAATAGCTAATATAATTTTAAATATTTTTACTTTTTTGCTTCTACTCATATAATCCCTTCTCTTTTTGATTGAAAATTAATATTTTCTTTTATTTTATTTAAAACACTGTTTTTGTTTTTTGTATATTTATTAATAAATCCTCTATAAATTAATTGTATTCCTTTTAAATCTTTAAAATCTTGAGGTTTGATTATATCTGGTAAATTATTAGGAATGTAAGCTTGTTCAAATAGATATTTAACAAATTCTGCACAATAAAAACTTCTTTTAATATGTATATTCTTGTTTAAGCTTACCGCAACTAATCCAATAAAATTAAATTTATACGGTTTAGGACTTTCTTTTATATTTTTAATTAGTTGATTTATTCTATCATATTGACTATCCTCAATATTTAATGAATATACTTCTGCTATCGTATATTTAAATCTTTTAAATATTCCTTTATTTATTTGTTCATGTACAAATCCACCCCATATTGGATTATATGGATGCAATCTTCCAAAACTATACATTTCATTTAAATTTTCATCTAACGATATTGAAACATGTGAAAATTCATCTTTTGTATAGAATTTAATAATATTTGATAGCAGTGTCCCTGTATGTGTTAAAATAATGTATATCTTTTTCATTATTACTCCTTTTTCGTTTCTTATTTTATTATATCATATTTTTTAATATAAATTATTAATATTTTATTAAAATCTATATTTAAAGATGTGTCCCAGATTGGACATTTTGTCCAATCTGGGACGTTTCCCAATTGGACAAAATGTCCAATTGGGAAACGTCCCAAATTGCCCCTATATTTTTTTAATTGATCTACATGGATTTCCTACTGCTCTTGTGTTTTTTGGTATGTT
>CALXUW010000103.1 GCA_944391795.1 uncultured Clostridia bacterium | reverse complement strand
AAGTGACATTTGGAAATGAGCATAGTTTAAATAATTTGAAAGAATTAGGATATGAAATAAAAACTTGGTATCAAAAAGATGAAAACATAAAAAGGTATATATTATTAAAAAGATTGGAGGATAAATATTATGAAATGTTACAATGCTAAGAAGGGGATAAGAATGAAGAAAAATAATTTAAATACTTATGATGATAGTAAAGTATTGAAAAAATATATTGAAAGTAGAATAGATGTTAATAGCCCACATAATCAATCAATTAAAGAAAAGTTATTGGAACTAATAGGAAATTATGAGAATAAATCTATACTTGATTTAGGGTGCGGTATAGGTATATTTTCAAAAATACTATCGGATAAAGCAAAAGAAGTAATTGGAGTTGATATTTCTTCAAAATGCATAGAATATGCTATGAAAAATAATAGTTCAGAAAATATAAAATATAAGGTATTAGACATTAATGAGATATCAAAATTAGATTACAAATTTGACATTGTGTTTAGTGACATGGTTTTTAATTATATTGAAAATTATGATAAGCTATTATTTAATATTAATAATTTATTAAAAGAAAAAGGTATTTTAGTATTTTCTCAAGTTCATCCTATTTCCACAGCTTCAATGGGTGAAAGTAGTTGGGTTATAGATAAAGGACAGTTAAAATTTCAATTAGATAATTATTCAAATGTATCAAAAAGATATAGAAGTTATTTTAATGGAAATTTTAATTTTTATCACAGAAGATTTGAAGAATTAATAAATATAGCAAAAAGCAATAATTTTGAAATAATAAAATTGTTGGAGCCATATAGCAGTGAAAAAGAATTTAATAGGCCATCTTTTTTAATAATCAAATTAAAAAAAGTAGGAAATAGATAAAGTATAAAAATGTATTTAAAAAAACAATAAATTTGAAAACTTTGCGGATAAAAGTACATGCAAATAAATTGTATGACTAATATATGGTATTTACATGCTGAATCTAATTATTTAAAATTTGAAGAATTATTAAATAACAAATAGGAAGATAAAAATGACTTTTAATATAAATAGAGTTAAAATTTTTGTAACTATACCTATTAATAGTGTAGAAAAAGTTAGAGAAGCAGTTTGTAATGCTGGGGCAGGAATAATTGGAGAATATTCTTATTGTACTTCATCAACAAAAGTAACAGGAACATTCATACCTAGTGAAAACGCTAATCCATATATTGGAGAATTAAACAAATTAGAATATGTTGATGAAGAAAAATTGGAATTTGTATGTGAAGTTGATAAAATAAAAAAAGTAATAGAACAATTAAGGGCAAATCATCCTTATGAGGAACCTGCAATAGATATAATTCCTCTAATAGATGAAAAAGAATTTCATTAAATTTCACTTACCTAATTTATAGATTTAATAATCGCGCATTTGCTTAAAAATAAAGAATATGGTAAACTATAAGAGGTAAATGAAATTTTGACAAAGTCATCTATTTGTCATCCGATGATAGATTACAATAATACTATATGTACTAAAAATATGGTATGTATTAAAACTGTATTGTCCATAAAAAATAATAAATAACAATAATAACATAAATATAATAAATAAAGATAATACAGGCCATACCTGTACATGTGGTTCAGGTAAAAAATATAAAAATTGCTGCGGTAGAAACGCATAAAATAAGTGGTTTTGACTGATTTTGAAATTTAAATTTTAATCATAAAATATATTTTTATCAACCAAGATGGAAATATATAAGCCGAGAATTTGATAAAAAAAGAATTAAAAATAATATGTAAAGAATATTTATGCAAAAGAAAAATTAAATAAGTAATCAACTTGTCAGAAATTCCGACATGTCTAAAAAGAAGAAAATAGAAATGTTACTAGATAAATTTCTTTAAAAGAGTTATTAAAAGCAACATATTAAAGTGTAAAAAGCACCGTAGTATATAAAAAATAATAACAAAATTATATAAATTGTATTGATTTTTTTAGAGAATACTGTAAAATGTTATTATAACATATTTATTGCTTTTTAAGTAGTAGATTTTGATTAATAACTGAAATTTATTGGGAATATTTAAAAAAAGAGGAGAAAAAATATAATGAGCGCTGAGCTTAATGTTAAGATAGGAGAAAATAAAACAAAAGTAGAATTAAAAAGACCCGAACTTTTATATGGAATTGAAGGACTTTACTATAATGGATTTCCAGAAGAGAAAGAAGCATATATAGAGGTACTAAATAAATCTGTTCCAATAATACAATCACAAAATATACAACCTAAAGAAAATCGATTTTTCATTCCAGCACATAACCAAGAAGATTTTGAATATGCATACAAAAACAATATGAAAATAAATCAAGTAATTGCACCATATTATTGTGGAATTGGTAAAGAGGCACTAAGAGCTGATAAAATAACACAAAAAAGACATAGTGTAATTGCTGTTATAAAACATAATACTCAAAATAAATATTTATGTGTTGACTGTAAAGGAAGAGAATGCAAATCTTTTGTATTAGGTGGTATAGAAGAAGGAGAACCCCCAAAGCAAGCAGCTCTAAGAGAAGTCGAAGAAGAGACAGGCTTTACTGATGTAGAAATTACTCATCATAGTCCATTTATACTAATTAATCATTTTTTTGCAGAATATAAAGGTGTAAATAGATACTCCACATTAGATATTTTATTTGGCAAACTAAATTCAGATAAAAACATAGGGATATCAGAAAATGAGAGTAAAAAACATGTTGTAAAATGGATATCAAAAGATGAATTATCAAATTTTATATCTGTAAACAACAACAAATTTGCACTTGATATTTTACTAAATGGAGAAAAAGCATATACCGGCAAAGGCATCATGATAAACTCTGACAAGTTTAATGGAATGAATTCAGAAAAGGCCAAAGAAGAAATCGAAGAGCTTTTAAATAAAAGAAATAAGTAAAGAAATAAAAGACTTATGAGAATAAATAGTATTTTTTCAAAACATTATATATGTTGAACATGATAAAAGCAGAATGAACATGTTAGAAGAATTTATTAGTACTTATACCTTTTTGACAAATATTACATTTCATGGTAATATAACAAATATGTGATAGGAGAGTGATAAAATGATAGAACTAGAAGAAAACACTAAACTACTTCTAGAATTAAATGAAAAATTACAAGATTTGAGTGAATCTCTTTGACATTCCTAAATTAAAAACACAATTAAAGACTTTAGAGAAAAAAACATTAGAGCCAAATTTTTGGGCTGATATTAAAAATTCTACAAAAGTATCAGAACAAATTAAAATATTAAAAGATAAAATTTCAAAAATAAAAAATCTAACAAATGAACTAAAAAATTTACAAGAATTGACTGAATTATTAAAAATCGAACCTGATGAGATACTAAAAAAAGAAATAATAACAAATACAAAAGAACTACAAAAAAACGTTGAAAAACTAGAAATTCAAACACTTCTATCAGGAAAATATGATTCAAACAATGCAATAGTAACAATTCATCCAGGAGCAGGAGGTACTGAATCACAAGATTGGGTAGAAATGCTATATAGAATGTATACTAAATGGGCATACAAAAATAATTATGAAATAAAAGAACTAGACTACCTAGAAGGAGAAGAAGCAGGCATAAAAAGTGTAACATTTGAAGTAAATGGAGAATATGCATATGGATATATGAAATGTGAAAAAGGTGTTCATAGATTAGTAAGAATATCACCTTTTGATTCAGGTGGAAGAAGACACACCTCTTTTGCATCTGTTGAAGTATTGCCAGAAATAACTAATGATATAGAAATTGAAATAAATCCAGATGATTTAAAAGTAGATACTTACAGAGCTTCAGGAGCAGGTCGGACAACACATAAATAAAACATCTTCTGCTGTAAGAATAACCCATATTCCAACAAACATAGTAGTTGCATGTCAATCTGAACGTTCACAAATACAAAATAGAGAAACAGCTATGAAAATGCTAAAATCTAAATTATTAGATTTAAAAGAAAAAGAACAAAAAGAAAAAATAGAAGATTTAAAAGGTGAACAAAAAGATATAGCATGGGGAAGTCAAATTCGTTCATATGTTTTTTGTCCTTATACTATGGTAAAAGACCATAGAACAAATTATGAAGTAGGAAATGTAGAAGCTGTAATGGATGGAGATATAAATGATTTTATGGAAAAATATTTAAAAAGTAATAAAAAACAGTAAATTAAAAGTTAAATTTATATCTTTTACTTGCATTACAAACTTAAATCTAATTATATTTAAAAAATTAAATAATTAACTAAAATTAAAAGCAAAAATCCAGAACAAATCTGGATTTTTTTGTTCTAAATTGATAAACACTGAATATATATATTTTAGCAAGGAAAAAATAATAGGAGGTAGGGGACATGACTATTGATGAAAGAAAAACTATAAATACAGGAGTAATCCAAAACTTAATTTTAGAAAACAGAGGAAAATTAAGTATTTCTGGTGTTTTAGATGTACTTAGTTTTGATGACCAAGTTGTTATGATAGAAACTGAATTAGGGCTTTTAACAGTAAAAGGAGAAAATCTTAGAATAAATAAATTAAGCATAGATACTTCAGAAGTAATAGTAGAAGGGGATATTTCATATTTAGCATATAGTGATAAAGAAATTGAAAAAACAAAAGGAAGTTTACTTAGTAAAATATTCAAGTAAAAAATAATTAAGGAGGCCTAAAATATGATTACAAATCAAGCATATCTTTTTTTTATTTTTATAATAAATGGTATAATCATTGGGCTACTTTTTGATTTTTTTAGGATATTAAGAAAATCTTTTAAAACTCCAGACATAATAACATATATAGAAGATTTATTATTTTGGATTTTAACCGGCTTTATTGTTTTGTACTCTATATTTACCTTCAATAATGGTGAAATTAGATTATATATGATTTTAGCAATAATATTAGGGGCAATTATATACATGTTGGTTGCAAGTAGGTATATAATAAAAATAAATGTAACTATAATTGATTTTATTAAAAAAATTCTCAAAAAAATATTTAATATAATACTTATTCCTTTTAAATTTTTACATAAACTAATAAAAAAATTTTTTATAAAACCATCTATGTTTATAATTATCAATATTAGAAAATTTTCAACAAAATTATTTAACAATTTTCATAATAATTCTAAAAATCTAAAAAAATGTAGCAAAAGTTGAAAATAAAAGAAGGATTTTTACAAATAATGTAGAAATATATAAATATAATGAATTCAGAAACTGGAGAGATTACAGATGAAAAAAAATAAAAAAATATACTCAATTATATTATTCGTAGTTATTGGTATCTATGCAATAATTACATTAGTAAATCAACAACAAACTTTAAATCAATATAATCAAGAAAATAAAGATTTAACTGCTAAAATACAAGAACAAAAAACAAAAAATGAACAACTAGCAAAGAAAAAAGAAGATGTTGATTCATTAGAATTTATTGAACAAATGGCAAGAGAAAAATTAGATATGTATTATCCAAATGAGAGAGTATATATAGATGAAGGAATATAAAATAATATATTCCTTTTTATTTAAATAAAAATTTTACAATTTTTTCTAAATATATTCTTTTTTTCTATTTATTATGATATAATATATAATGTTATTTCGTTATTCCCCAAAAATAAAATAATAATTAACTAAATAAATAATAAATAAAAGGAGGACTTTTATGTCAAATTTAGAAGCTATGACTTTAAATGATTTACGTGATTTAGCAAAAAAATTTAATATAAAAAATATTTCAAAATTAAAAAAAGATGAATTAATAATTATATTAGAGCAACTAACAACCATTCAAGAAAATAGTACAGATAATAATTCTGACACAACAGATGACAATATTGATAATGTTTGCGATAATAATGAAATAGTAGAAACCAAAGAAAGACAATATGATGAAAATGGTGAGCCAATAGTAGATTACAAACTTACCAACGAAGGAGATGCAATAGTAGAAGGAATACTAGATATTTTACCTGATGGATATGGATTTTTAAGAGGTGATAACTTTTTATCTAGTGATAAAGATGTATATATTTCAATGGTTCAAATAAGAAGATTTAAATTAGACACAGGAGACATTATTAAAGGTATTTCAAGATTCAGAGAAGGTGAAAAATTCCCTTCATTAATATTTGTTGGTGAAGTAAATGGTGAACATCCAGAAAAAGCAATGAAAAGAAAAAGATTTGATGAATTAACTCCGATATTCCCTACTGAAAGATTAAAATTAGAAACCACATCTAATGAATATGCAACAAGAATTATAGATCTAATGTGCCCAATAGGAAAAGGTCAAAGAGGAATGATAGTAGCACCACCTAAAGTAGGAAAAACTACATTATTAAAAAAAGTTGCAAATAGTATTAGTGAGAATAATCCAGAAGTAGAATTAATAGTATTATTAATAGATGAAAGACCAGAGGAAGTAACTGACATGAAACGTTCAATAAAAGGACAAGTAATTCACTCAACTTTTGATGAATTGCCAGAACATCATGTAAAAGTTGCAGAAATGGTTTTAGAAAGAGCTAAAAGGTTAATAGAACAAGGAAAAGACGTAGTTATATTATTAGATAGTATTACTAGACTTACAAGAGCCTACAATTTAGTAATACCTTCTTCTGGAAGAACATTATCAGGAGGTATTGATCCTGCAGCATTACATAAGCCAAAAAAATTCTTTGGTGCAGCAAGAAATATAGAATTTGGAGGTAGTTTGACAATACTTGCAACAGCTCTAATAGATACCGGAAGTAGAATGGATGATGTGATTTTTGAAGAATTCAAAGGAACAGGAAACATGGAAGTTCACTTGGATAGAAAACTATCAGAAAAAAGAATTTTTCCAGCTATTGATATTAATAAATCTGGAACAAGAAGAGACGATTTATTACTTTCTCCTAAAGAAAGAGAAACTGTTTTTGCATTACGAAAAGCAATGAATAGTATGCCAGTTGCAGACGTAACAGAACAGGTAATTAGTCAAATGACTCAAACAAAAAATAATGAAGAATTTATTGAGAAAATGGATACTTATTTAAGAAGATTTAAATAAAAGATACTGTTTGCAAATGCAGTATCTTTTTTTAAAAGAATTATTTATTTTTGTATTTTTATCAATAGGAATTACATATTTAATTTAATAGATTATATTAAATTTGCCTTCCTTGAGTTGAAAAAGGGGGAAAAATTTGAAGAACTTCAAGTTTTTTTGCAATTACTAAATATATATTAGCACATATGAAGCAAAAGAAGTGACTTAATGCCCTTTCTTTATTTTTTATAATAATGTTCTTTAATACTTTCTTGTATTTTTCTTTTTAGTGTATCTTTATAATATATATTGTATACAGGATATCTTAATAAATCGATTTCTAGTTCTTTAAATAATTCATTAATGAAATTATCTCTTTCAATTCTATTTTTCTTTTTATGGCTATTGTCATCTAATTCTATACATAATTTAATTCTACATTTTTTATCTACTAATACAAAATCTATGCTTTTTGATGCTATTTTATTAAAATATTTAGTATGCGTACTATAATCTAAATTATCTTGCATAGATATAATGTTATATAGTGATACTTGAGAAAATAGTATATAATCTAATTCTTTTGCAATTTCTAATAAAACATTATAAAATTTCATTTCATTTAGAGTAGTTATATATATTTTAGGTTTGTAATATTTTTTGTATAATGTTGTAATTTCTGTATTATTTTTTCTTATATTTTTATTTATATTGTTATTGTTGTTAATTTTTATTAATAATAATATTATTATAATTATTATTATTACAATTGTTATCATAAAAACACCCCTGAATTATTATATCATATTATATTTTTTTGCGTGTCGAAATGTGTCGAATATATTATCTTTGCTTGTTTACATAAATTAGATATAATTAATACTGTAGAATAGGGGGTGTTGGGGATTATAGATACGTTAACAAAGACTAGGATTTTTATAACTCCTTTGGGAGTTTTTTTACGAAGGTCAAGTATTGTATCGTTATTTATGGTGTTATGGGAAGTTGCATTATAAAGATGAAGTGATTTTAGAAAAATTTATTTTTCATTATAAAATAGGAAGTCCCATTTAAATATAAAAAGAAAACCCCATCTCTTCTTTTTAGTTTAGATCCGTCGAGTGCTTTTTATTTTTCTAATTTTGAAATAACATAAGGAAATAAAATAATTTGCAAATATACATACCAGAAAGAGGAAAAAAATATTATACAGGTCAAATATTAATGCATTGTGATATATATGGAAATGTTATAGAACTAGTAAAAATAAATAAATTTATAATACATAAAAGAAAAAAAGATAAAAAAACAAAATATATAACTGTAAATATGCAGTCATTAGAAAGAAATAGTATAAAATATACAATCAATGTAGATAACTTAAAATATTATAAAAATACAAAGGGAAAAGGAGAGGACTAAAAAAGTGCCTCTCATTCAAATTAGAATATATTATTGCGCAAAATCAATCTTTTGCGCAAAAAGAGATAGGGGCATAATATAAAACAGCCATAAACCTCTACTTCTACTAATTCAAGGCTTTTAGCTGTTTTATGCATACTAATATTCATTTATATATCTTTATTTTCTTATTATATTTATATTATATTCATTTGACTTATTAAAATCAATTTTAAGACATTTTTTTGTTTTACTTATATAATTTCATTACTATAATTATTTTACTTATTATATTTTTAAATTTATATCTATAATTTTTTCTTATTATATATTTTTTATT
>CALXUW010000102.1 GCA_944391795.1 uncultured Clostridia bacterium | reverse complement strand
TCAGTATTTTGTATTATTCTACCATCATGCATTTTTATAATTCTTGTTGCATATTCTTCTACTTGTTCTATATTGTGTGTTACAACTATAACTAGTCTTCCTTTAGCTACATTTTTTAATATTTTTATAACTTCTTTTGCTGATTCTGAGTCTAAATTTCCTGTGGGTTCATCTGCAACAATAATTGGTGTATCTTTTACCATTGCTCTTGCTATTGCTACTCTTTGCTTTTGACCTCCTGATAATTTAGATACTTTTGTATTTTTAAATTTTGTAAGCCCAACTTGATCTATAATATCTAAAATTTTCTTTTTTACTTTATGTTTTTTATATCCATTTAATAATAATACTAATTCTACATTTTGATAAACTGTATAACTGTTAATTAAATTAAAACTTTGAAAAATATTTGCTATATATTTTCTTCTATAATCTTCAAAGTCTTTTTCAGAGTAATGGCTGGTTTCTTTACCATTTATATACATTTCTCCTTCTTCATAACTGTCTAATCCTGAGATAACATTTAAAAGTGTGCTTTTTCCACTTCCAGATTCTCCTGTTATTGCAACAAATTCACCAATTTTTAATTCTAAATTTACTTTTGTAAATCCTGATGCAATAATACCTTTATTGTAGTAAAATTTAGACACATTTTCTAATTTTAGCATTTGTGTTCCCCCTTTTATTTAGTGCTTTATTTTTTACTTAAAGTTATTTTTTTAATTTTTTGTTTATCCTACATTAATTAGTTCATATTCTCTTGTTCCAAATCCAAGCTCTGCTGCAGCTTCTATAGTATGTATACCATTTTGTCTTTCTACTCTTTCTACAAAATGGTCTCTTCCTGGGTCGTTTGAATTGTATACTAAATCTATACAAGCTTGATCAATAGCAATTGGGTCTGTACTTGCTAAAATGCCAATATCTTTCATGCAAGGATCTTCTGCAACTGCACAACAATCACAATCAACAGATAAATTGCACATTACATTGATAAATACAATGTTCTTTCCAAAATGTTTAACCACACTTGAAGCTGCATCTGCCATTGATTCAAGAAATTTGTTTTGCTCTGGTAAGTTGTCCCATATTTTAGTTTGGTCTTTAGATTGTCCTGCAGAATGTATCCATGATTTTCCTTCTGATGAGCTACAACCTATTGATAATTGCTTTAATGCTCCACCATATCCACCCATTGGATGGCCTTTAAAATGTGATAAAACAAGCATTGAATCATATTTTAAAATATCTTTTCCAACAAAGTTTTCTTTTAATATTTTTCCGTTAGGTATTTCTAAAACTACATCTGGCCCTTCTGCATCCATAATATCTACATCAAAATATTTAGTCCAACCATGCTCTTCAAGTAATTTTTTATGTTTTTTGCTTGAATTTCTAGCACCTTCATAAGCGGTGTTACATTCAACAACTGTACCATTAACCTTTTCTACAATAGCCTTTACAAACTCTGGTCTTATATAGTTTTGGTTTCCTTGTTCTCCGGAATGCAATTTAACTGCTACTTTTCCAGGTAGGTTAACTCCTAATGTTTCATACATTTTTATAACACTTTCAGGTGTTATTTCTTTAGTAAAATATACTTTTGATTTTTCCATTTTACATTTTCCTTTCTTTGTTTATAAACAAATCAAATTTATATATATTTATTACATTTACATATTTTCATATAATGGAATTATGAAATTTAAACTTTCATCTACAGTATTTGATGCTTGGTAAATTTTTAACATATTACTTGCTTCTGACATTGGTGCTAATAAATTTTGCATGTATTGATTTTTATATAATTCTCCGGTCTTTATTTACTATATCAAATTTTTGTAAATATAAAGTATTTTGACCTTTATTTATATATCCTTCTTTTACAAATTCTACTCCTCCAAGTAGTCCTTTTTCTAAACTATCCCATCCTTGTTCATATGCGTATTTAGCTGCATTTTCTATTATTTCTTGGGTAGAATTTCCAGTTGCTCTTATATTAAATGGATTATATACTGTAGTTTCATTGTATACATATCCTCTAGATAGCGTACTTCCATCTCTTCCTTGTTCTTGAATTAGCCTTGATGCAATAAAATATGGATCTAAATTGGCACTTTCTCCTGCTCTAATTAAAGTATTTGCTATATTTTCCCCTTCTAAAAAAGAGTCTTTTGTTATTTCAGATATTCCTTCTATTGTTTGAGCTCCTTCTTTGTAGTTTAATTCTTTGAACTCAAATATATTTTCTTCATTTAATATATTTCTTGGATCCATTTGATTCATTATTGCTTTATCAGATGCACAAAGCCATGTGCCATTGTCAAATCTTTTGTCTTTGTCAATTTCGCATATCCAATCTTCAGGATATTTAGAAGATTCTGGTATTAAGTTTAATGGATATAAAGTGTTGTCTTTGTGCCCTTCTTGACTTATTACTTCGTTCCAATCTAGTTTTGTATAAAACAAGGTAAAGGTCAAATTGGGATGATTTTCTTGTAATTTATCTATTAGTTCTTTATAGCCGTGGGTATTTATTTTCATCTATATTTTTTCCATTATATGCTATATATTTTTGTTTGTTTTGTTCTTGGAAAGTAAGTCCCATTATTAAAGCTATTAATGTAAGAACTAATAGCAAGATGCAAAATATTTTTATTCTTTTTGGAATATGACTTAATACTTTTTTTGTATTTTTTATTAAATTATTTATTATTATTTTATATTGATTTTTCATGATTTTATTATAGCATATGGATTTTTAAAAGTCTAATATTTTTTTGTATTTATAAAAAATGTAGGTTTGTCAAACATATGTCACACTTTTTTGAAATTAATATTGTTTGAAGTACCTTTTTATATGAATGCTATTTCACTTTACACATATATTCTTCTAATTTTTCCTTTGGACTTAGCCATCCTAATGGTCTCATTGGAAAATTATTATATTCTTTTATCCAATATTTTGCTCTGTTTCTTAAATCCTCTAAACTACAAAATACTTTATTGTAATAAAATCTTTCTTGATCTTTTCTATGACTTCTTTCTACTTTTCCATTTTGCTTTGGTGTATGTGGCTTTATACATTTATGCTCTATTCCTAATTCTTCTAATTTGTTTTCAAACATTGTTTTTTTATCTTTCACAAATGCTTGCCAACTCAATCTATTTGTAAATTCGAATCCATTATCTGTTTGTACTTTTTCTATCTTAAACGGAAACACTTTTATTACTTTCTCCAAAAACTCTGTTGATGCATATGTGTCATGTGCATTTGTAAACCATAAGTATCTGTATCTGCTATATTCATCTATTGCTGTATATTGATAATATCTTTCTCCCATTTCTTGCAATTCTTTACTTAAACACTTCTTTGGCACATATTTCACATCTATTTGTATTTTCTCTCCTGGATATGTCATTTCTGGATAATATCCTGCATTCTTTTCTTTCTTTTTACTTGGTGCTTTATTGTATATTCCTAATTTTATCATTATTCTATACAAACTTGTTACACTTCTTGCATATCCTGCACTTCTTAATTTTATCCATAACACTACTAATCCTGTTTCTTTATTATTTGCTTTATAATTCCTTATCATTTTTATTTCTTCTTCTGTATGTTTATTTGGATGTGAATGTGGCTTTCTTGATTTATCTTTCAAACTTTCTAATGTTCCATCATATCTTTCTATCCATCTATATATTGTTCTTCTATTCTCTTTAAACTTTATTGCTGCTTTTGTTACTCCATATTTAAAAGAAAATTTAATTACACTCTGTTTATATTTTAATTTTTGTGTTATACTATTTCCCATAGGAAGTACCTCCTGATATTTAGATTTTGTGCTTAAAATCATTTTATCATATTTTTGGTACTTCCTATTTATTTTTTATATATTAGTGTGACATATCTATTGTAAACCTATAAATATTTTTTTGTATTTATAAAAAAGACCAATTAACAATTGGTAAAGAAGAGAGTATAAGCCTATACTCTCTTCTTTTTATATGAATTCTTTATTGTAATTCATTTATTAAATTATTATATTCTTGTACTAATTCATCTGTATCAAATAAAATAGTATCTCCTTCTATTTTCCAATGATTTTTATTTTCTTTTAACATATTTATTATTTTTTCTTCATTGTTTAAAATGTTAATTAATATGTCTAATGATTCATTTATAGATTGGGTATCTTCTTTTAATGTATTTTCTTCTCCTGTTCCTAGTGCTAATTTGTTGTATAAGTCTATATAGTGTTGATTATCAACTTTTCCTTTTATATATGATTTTACTTTTTCTTCTGATAGCATGTCTGTAAATTTAGTTTTTGCTTCTTCTAGTTTTGCTTTAGTCTCACTTATGTATTTTGTACTTTCTACAAAATCTGGTCCATCACTTTCATAGTTATTAGCTGTTACTAATTGTTCTATTTTTCCGCTATTTATTATGTCCATTATCCCTGCTGTATAATCTACACATTCTTTTAAGTATTGTTTTATTGTTTGTTCTACTACTGCATAGTCACCTGTGGTTACAGTTTTTTCTAGTCTACTTGAAAGTTCCTTTACTTTTTCTTCTTCAAATACTTGTGTATCTCCTAGCATTTCATATATTTCTTGCATTTCAACTCTAAGAGCTGCTTCCTGACCTAGATTTCTAGAAACAACCATTATGATACCTGCCATAATTAAAACAACTAATATAATAATAATTCCTATTATTATGCCTTTTTTCTTCATAATAAAAATCCCCCTTTTTATTTTTATGTAATTATTATACATTAAAATAAAAATTTATGCTATATTTTTTATTCTTTTTTGAAAAATTTTATTTATATGCTAATAGACTCATTTAATTTACATAGTTATATTTTTATAATTTTTTCCCAAGGTAAGTTTTCTTTTCCGAAATGTCCATAATTTGTTGTAAGTAAATATATTGGTTCTTTTAAATTTAAATATTTTATTATACCATCTGGGGTTAAGTCGAACTTTTCTTTAATTAAGTTTACTAGTTCTTCTTCTTTTTTGTTAGTTGTTCCAAATGTATCTATATGTATTGAAAGTGGTTCTTTCATTCCAATTGCATATGATAGTTGTATTTCACATTTTTCACAATATCCATTTGCCACTAGGTTTTTAGCTATATGTCTTGCCATATATGCAGCTGACCTGTCTACTTTGCTTGGATCTTTACCAGAAAAAGCGCCTCCGACCGTGTTTACTATATCCTCCATATGTATCTACTATTATTTTTCTTCCGAGTTAAACCAGTATCACCTAAAGGTCCTCCTATTACAAATCTGCCTGTTGGATTTATGTATATTTTAGTATTTTCATCTATTAATTCTTTTGGAATAGTTGTTTTAATTACTTTTTCTATTATATCTTTTTTTAATTCTTCTTGAGTTATATTTTCTAAATGCTGAGTAGAAATTAGTATTATTTCTATTCTTTTTGGTTTTTCATCTTCGTATTCTACTGTTACTTGGGTTTTTCCATCTGGTCTTAGGTATGGAATTTCTTTATTTTTTCTTGCATCAGTTAGTTTTTTAGCTAATTTGTGTGCTAAACTAATTGCAAGTGGCATATATTCTTTGGTATCTTTATTGGCATAGCCAAACATTATTCCTTGATCTCCTGCTCCTCCTACATCTACTCCCATTGCTATATCTGGACTTTGTTTAGTTATATTTGTATGAATTTTGCATGTTCTATAATCTATGTCTGTTTTGCTATTATCAAAACCTATTTCTTTTATTTTTTCTCGAACTAGTTTTTCTATATCTAATTTTGCATTTGATGTTATTTGTCCTGCTATTGTAATTTCATTTCCTGAAGCAAATGTTTCTATTGCTACTCTTGAATTTTTGTCTTGTTTAATACATTCATCTAATATAGCATCTGATATGGTATCACATAATTTATCTGGATGCCCTTCTGTTACACTTTCTGATGTAAAATAATATTTTTTCATTTTTCTTTTCTCCTTTTTTTGTTTTGTTTTTTATTTTCTTCTTCGCTTTCACATATTGCTAATTCTATTGCTTTTTGACAGTTTTGTATTTGTATTTCTTTATGTTTTCCTGCGTTTTCTCCATCTACTGTCCAATTTATTTCTTGCTGGGATTCAATTTCAAAATTGTTTGATTGTGCAAATAATATGTATTCATTATCATTATATTCTTTTTTAAGAAATGAACCTAGTATTTTAAAATATCCTAATATGTTTTTTGGTTTTCTTATAAATATTGCTTCAAATTTGCCATCATCTAATTGTATTTCTCCTTTTTCAAACCATTTAAAACCTGCTATTGATTCTGAGTTACTTATTCCGCCATATATAAATTCATCTTCTATAAGTTTGCCACTATATTTTATTTTTAATTTATATGTTGGTTTGTGAAATAACTCTTTTATTGCTTTTTGGTAATATGCTAGTCTTCCATATTTGTTTTTAGCTTCTCTAGAAGTTGTGTATGCTACATCTGTAATTACTCCAAATGCTGCGATATAGCAAAAGTATTTGTCGTTAAATTTTCCTATGTCTATTAATCTTGCTTTTGATTTTAATAAATTTTTTGTTATTCCTATATCTTTTATAGGTATTTCTAAAGTTTTGGCTAAATCATTTGTTGTCCCAAAGGGTATAAATGATAACGAAACTTCTTCTTTTTTTTCTATTAGAGCTGTTACTACTTCGTTTAAAGTTCCATCTCCTCCGCATACTAAAATTAAGTCTTTTTCTTGATTATAATTTTCAATTATTGCTTTTGCATTATAATCTTTTTTTGTTATTTGTATGTCTACTTCCATATCTTGCTCTTCTAGATTCTTTTTTATTTCAGTTGCATTTTCTAATATATTTCCCTTTCCCGATGTTGGATTTATTATTGTTAATACTTTTATACTCAATTTTGTTTTCCTTCCTTCTTTTACGTTTTATTTGCTAAAATATTTTTGGTAAAAATATTATTAAACCAATTATTGAAGCTGTAATAGCACAAACTAATACTGCTCCTGCTGCTACATCTTTTGCAAGTTTTGCTTTTTCGTCTTTTCTTGGCATTGCTATATCTACGGTTGTTTCTATGGCTGTATTTATTAGTTCTGCTGTAATTACTAATCCAAATAAAATTATGCATATCATCCATTCTATTTTAGAAATACTATATACAATTCCTGCAATTACAACAACTATCATTATTAAAAAGTGAATTTTTAAGTTTTGTTCTGTTTTTAAAGCTTCTAATATTCCGCATAAATGCATATTTAAAACTATTTTTTAATTTTTTTCCATTAAAATTTGTATTTTTTTCTTCCTGATTCATCTTATTTTTTCTCCTCTTTTTTATTTATTTTCTTATTTTTTAGTTCTGCAATTGAATTCGTTATGGTTATAAATACTATTAAGTATGCAATTGAAATTATAAATCCTCCTAGTACGTCACTTGCATAATGTACACCTAAATAGATTCTGCTTATTCCTATTAGTAAAATTAAAATTGATAAAAGAATACATGTAATATTTCTTATTTTTATATTTTTTACGTTTTTCCATACATAATAAATTATTAGACCGTAAAAGGCCATACTAATCATTGAGTGTCCTGAAGGAAAACTATAACCGTAATTCATCTATTAGTCTATACCCTTGAGGCCTTGGTCTTTGTATTATGTTTTTTAATGTTAAATTTAGTATTGTTATTATTATTAAGTTTAAATTTATACTAAGTGCTATTTTTTTGTTTTTTAAAATAATTAGAAAAATTGTCCCTATACTAATTAGTACATATGCTCCGCCCTAAATTTGTAAATATTTTCATAAATTCTGTTAAAGCATTTGTTCTAAACTTTAGTACTATTATTTCATATATTATTACATCTATTTTTAGTTTTTCATATTCAAATAGGTCTTCTAAAATTGCATATAATATTATAGCACAAATTAATAGTATTATCCATTTGTAGCTTCTTTTTAATATTTTTTTTAGTTTTTCTTTCATTTTTATTTTTCTTCCTTCTTAAGTAAATTATATTTATTTATGGTATTTAAAATAAATTTTTATATTTTCTTGACTTTATTACTGTAATTAGAGTATAATAAAAATAGGAAATGACAATTCCGTTAGATACGGTTTTGCCGATATAAATGTTAAATAAACCATTCAGCTCGGTCAAAAGTAGAATGGTTTATTTTTTATTTATGTAGTTGCTTATCTCCCCAGTTCTTATACAGAACTGATGTCAAGGCAACGTTTAATGTTAAAGATAACATTAATACTGTTACAAAAAATAGTATCACTTTAACCATAAACACCACCCGCCTCTCCTACGATGAATCGTATAATATTGGATGGCAAAACCGTTCTACCAATTATCAATTTCCTATGTATATTATTTTACAATATTCTTTAGAATCTGTCTATATTATTTATATATTTTTCAAAAATATTTTGATTCACATATTACTGTCTTTTTTTAGCAAAATAATTGTTAATATCATTATTATATTTTTTATGGCTTTTTACTCTGTCCTTAGTGCTTCTACAGGATCTTTTTTACTTGCAATTCTTGCAGGTATTAATCCTGAAATCACAGTAAGTATCATACTTATTTTGATACACCTGATATTGTTAATGCTAGTTCGACATTTGAAAGTATTGTTTGATGTGGTATTAAGTTATAACTTTGAAATACAAATCCTACTGAGTAATTTCTGTATGCATCCCAATCTTTACTTTTAAACTCTTTTGTAGATTTTCCATTTATTATTAAGTCTCCAGATGTGTATTGGTCTAAACCTCCTATAATATTTAGAAGTGTGGTTTTTCCACATCCACTTTGACCTAAAATTGATACAAATTCACTTTTTCTAAACTCAATATTTATTCCTTTTAACGCTTGGACTGTTGAGCTACCTGTTTCATAATCTTTTTTTATATTTTCTAATTTTAACATATTTTTTTTACCTTATTTCTTTATTTAGGTTTTACCTATAAACCTTTTTTATAAAATATAAAACTAACAGCTTATATCCTTATTAATATATATTACTGTTAGTTTTTGGTCAATTGTTTTCACATAAAATTCGCATTAATTATTTCTTTTATTTTTGCTTTTTGAATTTCTTTCTTTGAAAAATTTGTTGAATATTCCTGTTGCTTGTTTTTGTTCTTTTTCATTTAAGTTTGCTTTTTTCGATTTATTTTTTGCTTTTGAGTTTTGTTTATATTTGCTATTTTCAATCTCTTCATCATCAATATCTTCTTCGTCTTCATATTCATAGTCGTCTTCTATTTCATATTCGTCATCTTCATCTTCTTCATAATCTTCTTCGTCTTCATCATATTCTTCTTCATCGTATTCTTCATCTTCTTCATCCTCTTCATCATCTTCATCGTCTTCATCATATTCATCGTCATATTTGCTATTTTCATCTTCTTCGTAATCTTCATAATCTTCGTAGTCTTCACTACTTAAGTCAATTTCTTCATCATCTTCTGATATATCATCTTCATCATATTCTTCGTCTTCTAAATCAGTTTCGTCATCATAATCTTCTTCAAAATCGTCGTATTCGTCATCGTCTTCAAAATCATCAAACTCATCGAATTCTTCTTCATCATATTCTTCATCTTCGAAATCTTCATCAAAATCTTCATATTCTTCGTAATCGTTATTTTGAGTTTCTTGTTCTTTCTTAGTTTTTTCACTTGTATTTTTATTATTTTTTGTGTCCTTTTTTTCTAAATCTTCTTGTTCATCATAATTAAAGTCAATTTCTTCTGCTTCTTCTAAATTTAATTCTTGTGGTTCATCTACAATTTCATATTCTGATAGTTCTTTTTCAAATTTGTTTGTTACTTCTTCTTTAAATATGTTATATATATTTTTTATACCTTCTATTCTCCAGTAGTTTGAATTTATTACAGTTATGGCATTTGTTCTTATATTGTTTACTTCTTTTTCGAAACTTTTTTCTTTTGCTTCGATACTTTTTAGGTATGTATTATTATATAGTTCTTTATATGCTTTTTTTGTAGCTTTATTTGCTATTTCTCTTAATATTAGTTCGTATAAGTTGCTTATTTGAGCCATGTCTTCTGTAAAATTATTGCATGCTTCTTCCATCATTTTATTATGCGCTTTTAGTCCACTTATTGCTGTCATTCTTTCATTGTCTAAAAATCCTACTATATATTCTTTTTGTGCTTCTATGAAGTTTAATTTGGCACTTATATTTTTTAGTGTCTTTTTATATTTGTCTAATTTCAAGTTGTCATTTTCAATTTCTGAAAGTAGTTTTTTCATTTTATCATATATTATTACATAACATTCTGCTTCTTTTTGTGCAATTTGTAATCTTGCAGATATTGCTACTTTTATAACTTCTTGATTAAACCCTATTTTTTCATTTTTTCCATTTTTTATCATCAATTCAAATATTTCTTTTTGCATATCTTCTTTTTCTTGTGTTATAAATTGCTTTATTGAAAGTATGTCTTTTACTTCTATTTTGCTAAATTCTTCTGTCATTTTCTTTATATTTGCTATGTGTTTTGATTCTGTTAGTCTTCTTGCTTTTTCACATTTGTTTCTTTCTATTTGCCTCATTGCAAAATCGCTTAAATATTTTATAAATTCTTCTCTTAATTCTTTTAGATCTTGATTGTTTTTATCTATGACTTTTTCTATTTTTTCAAATTTACTGTTTAATGTTTTTGATTCTTCTCCTAAGTCTCCAAATAATTTATTTCTTTCTTCTTCATATTTTTTATTTGTTTGGTATAGTTTTTCTTGGTTCTTTTGTATATTTTCTATTTCTTTGGCAATATTATCGAATTCTTCTATTACTTTTGATTCATTTGCTGTTATTTCTTGATATTCTTCTATTTCTTGAATAAAGTTTTCGTAATTTTTGTAGTTTGTTTTCACATTGTATTTATTTTCTAGTTTTAAAATATTTTCTATGTATCTTTCTAATACTATTGCACTTCTTTCATACATTTTTAGAACCCCCAATAATTTTTACGTTTTGTTTTGTTTTATATTTTTCCGTTTCTTTTTATTTTTAAATCGTTTTTATTTTATCATGTTATCTAGCAATTATCAAGGTTTATTAAATAAAAAAAGGATTATATATTTTTATTTTTTATGTAATTTTCTTTAAATTCGCAAGATAATATATCCATACATATAGTATCATAGTATTTTCCGTTAATATATACTGATTTTCTTCTTCTTCCATATTCTTTAAATCCACATTTTTTATAACATTTTAGAGCTCTTTCATTAAATTCCATTAAATCTAATTTTATGTTATTTAGGTTTAAATAATTAAATCCAAAGTCCAAAATTAGCTTTATTGCTTCAGTTCCATATCCTTTACTTCTAAATTGCTTATCTCCTATAAATATTCCTAGTGTTGCTTTTCTATTTATATAGTCTATATCATGTAATCCTATTGTGCCAATTAGTATATCTTCTTTAGAACTTATTATTCCAAATTGACGTTTGTTTGTATTACTAATTGTGGATTTTTCTAGATATTGCTTTTCATCTTCTAATGTTGTTAGTGTTGAACTTCTTCCTGTATAGTCTGTTGTTTCAAAATCATTAAGCCATTCTACAAATTTTTCTAGGTCTTGACTATTTAATGGTGATAAGTATATGTTTTCTCCTATTAATTTTTTAAAATATTTCATGTTTTTTTCCTCCTTTATTTTTTATTTAAAATAAAAAAACCTACGCTAAAAAATCTTTTTATTAAGACTCCTTAGGTAAGTTTTTCTTACTTTTAAGTGTAGGTAGCTTTTTTTAAGTTACCCTATACCGCTCGATTTACTAATCTAGGTATACTCTTAATCTATCAAATTATTAATTTTTTAAAGTTTGCCCCCTTAAATAAAGGGGGCTGTTTTTTTTAACCCACCACCTGCCAGATGGCAAAGTTGTAGGTTGGAATCTGCGTGACTTCTCCTTTTTCGGTCTGCACTATAATTCCTGAGATCCGTCCATTGCAATAGACGGTCCCCAAGTTAGTGACTCTGACTTTTTCGTCAGTTACGGGATGCTTCAAGACCATTGTTTGCTTTTTCAAATCACACATAACCATTTTTTTGTCCTCCTTGAAGTTTCTTCAGGTCTTTTATATTATATATCTTATGCTTAAAAAAGTCAATGTTTTTAGTACTTTTTTCTCAAAGACTAAACTTTAAAATTTTACTTGGATTTGTTTTATAATCTCAAAATCATGTATGTTTTAAAATAATGTTTTTATTTTCTTTATTAAGTAATGACTTCCTCCGTCACTATTATCTTGAATATTTTCTACCATGCTTATAATTAGTAAATCATTTCCATCAGCCTTATCAACAGTAAAACAATCAAACCAACCTAATGTTCCGGCTTTTTGTATCTTCATTTGATGTTTTTAGTTCTGCTGTTCCTGTTTTTCCAGCTATTGTTACTCCTTGAACTTTCATGTCTTTTGCATTTCCATTTGGGTTTTCTATTGTTTGAATTAAATCGTCTTTAATTGTGTTTGCTGCATCTTCAGTAAATACACTTTTTTTCCATATTTGACTTTTTTCTTCGCTTGCAAGTAATATAGGTTTTATCATATTGCCATTATTGCTAAATGCTGAATAAACTGATGCCATGTGTATTGGGTTTACAAGTAAGCTTCCTTGTCCGGTATCCGGTGTCTGCTAATTTTGTTTCTCCTTCTATTTTTGTTTGGTTGTTAGATGCATATTGTGATTTTGCAAGTGTTAATGGAAATTCTAATTCTTCATTAAATCCTATGTTATTTAGGCTTTGTGCAAATTTATCTGCTCCTATTTTTAATGCTGACATGGCAAAATATATGTTATCAGAATGCATTATTGCATTTAATAAGTTTTTTGGACCATTATATGCTGTAAGAGTTGTTACATAATAATCTCCCCATGAGCTATCTTTTTGCCAACTTGTTTTGCTATATCCATAGTCTTCATTTGGATCTATTTCTCCGTAAGGTTAATCCTATTGCTCCTGTTACTGCTTTAAAAGTTGAACCTGGGCAATACTTTTGGATAAATCTATTGTATAGTGGATTTGATTCGTCATTATTTAATTGATTCCATTGTTCATTAGTCATTCCAACTACAAAATCATTTGAATCATATGTAGGTGTACTTACTAATGCAAGTAATTCTCCTGTTTTCGGATTCATTACTACAAAAAAACCTTTATCATTTTTTAATTGTTCATATAATTTAGATTGCAGAGTGGAATCTATTGTTAGTTTTATGTCTTCACCATCTTTTTTTTCTTGTTTTGCAAGTTCTATTTTTTTATTTCCATCGGCATTTTCTATGTAAATTAGACTTCCGGTCTATTCCCATTAGAGTACTTTCATATGCTTTTTCTAATCCTGCTTTTCCTATTACACTATTTGTATTATATCCTTTTTCTTGGTTTTCTTCTAATTCTTCTGCACTTATTGCTTGAACATATCCGTATTAAGTGTGCCGCTTCTTTTCCAAGTGGATATACTCTTGCATCTTCTTTATTAATTAAAACTCCTGGAACTTGCAAAAGTTCTTCTTTTAAAGCCGTATTACTATCTGATATTTTCTTTATTGGTACAAATGTATCTTCTTTTACATATGAAGCTGATAATTGTTCATTTATAAAATCTTTAGATACCCCTGTAAGATTTGATATTTTAGATATATTTTCTTCCTTGTTTTCTTCTCCAAGTTTTCCGTGGTACAATTCCTACTGATGCAATTTGGCCATTCATAGCAAGTTTTATTCCATTTCTATCTAGTATTTCTCCTCTTTTTGCTTTTATGCTTGAAATTCTAACTTTGTCAGTTTCTTCTAATTCTGGAAATATCATTTTAGATGACCATTGTATTTTAAAATTATTATTTTCTTTCACTATTGTTGCTGTATTGCTAAATTTAATTTCTCCTGCTGCTGTATACATATGTTCATTATATGAAACTTGGTAGTTGTTTGAATTTTTTTCTATTTGCTCTATTTCTATTTTTATGTTTTTAGCATCGATTCCTTCATAAATATTTTTATTTCTTGCTAAAAAAATATCTTTACTTAAGTTCATTGAAGCTACTTTTTCGTACATTGCATCATAATTTTGGTCATTTATTAAGTTAAAATATTCTATTAGTAAGTTTGATACTTGTTTTTGTTCGTTATTTTTAATTATTATAAATGAAATTATTGCTATTACAATTATTAATACTATTGCTATTATTCCTATTATAATTTTCTTGTTTTTCATTTCTATCATTCCTTATATAATAATTTTAGGTTTTTTATAAAGGATTTTACCTATAAACCAAAATAAAACTTTTTAGCATCCCATTAATTCAATATTTTTAGCTACTAATTTTCCTTTTTCTTTTTGATTTTCATCAAGTGTCACATATACTTGTCTTTGTTCTTTTAGTTCTTCTAATCTTTCTTGTTGATTTTCATTTGTTCCTAATATTAGTGTTTCTTTATTTACTTCAATGTCTATTTGAAAACTTTGCATATTTTCTAAATACATATCTTGAATGGTACAATTTAATAGAAAGACATTTTGTGTTTTTTTCTTTACTTCTTTTATTAGAACTTCTATTTCGTCTTGGTCTAGTAACTCTTTTTTTAATTCTTCGTTGCTTATATTTCTTATTACTTGGATTTCTGATTTACTTGTTAATTGTAATGTATGACCGTTCTTTTTCTTCTAAGGTTTCATCATATACTTCATATAAAATTAATTTGTCATTTACTTTTATATTGCTTAGTTTTTCTTCTTTTTGCGTTCTTGCATTGATAATTTTTATATTATTTATATCATCATTTGTTTCTTGGGTATTATTTTGATTTTTATTAATAACATTTTGATTTAGTGTTATGGTAAATTCTTCATTTTTGTTGCTTTTTAAATAATAAGTATCATTTTCTATTTTTTCAATAATTGCTTCTACTGTTTTTAGCTGGTTTATTTCTAATTTTTCATAATTTCTATATATGCAATTTTCATTTACTGCTTTGCTTACAGTGTATATGGCAATATGATATTTGGTTTCATTATTTTCTTGTTCTTCTTTTCCTTTGAAATAATATGTCATTCCACCTACTCTTGATATAACTTTATCTATATCATATTTTGTAATTGTTGCTATTACATTAGATTTTTCAAATGTTTCTTCAGTTATATTTCCTTCATATGTTAAATTGTTATTTTCTAAAAATCTATTTAAAGCATTTATGTTATTTAATTTAACACTGTATATTCCTTGTTCATATTTTTTTAGTTCATTAGAGAAGCTTGGTACATTGTATTTAATGGTTTTAGGGAATTTGTATAAATTGTTGTTTTCCATTTCATAATATATTCTATCTTTCGTTTGTTCTTTTAATAAGTTGATTAGTTCTTCTTTTGCTTCTATTTTGCTGTTTACTATTACTCCGCCTTCTCCTTCATTATTTCTTTTTATTACATTATATTCTTGATGGTTAAATGCTACTATATAATTTTTGCTAATTGTGTTATAGTCTAATTCTATGTAACTTTCATTTTCTTCTATTTCTTTTATTTCTCCTTCTGCTATTGTCCTTCCTTCATTTATTCCATTTATGCAATTTATTAGTTGATTTGTTAGTTGTTTGTAAGAATCTTCTTCTGGCATGAATACATAGTATTTGTCTTCTTTTCCTATTTTGTATACTATTCTATCTGGTGTTTCAAAGTATTGAACATTATTATAGTTTTCTTGTTCTTTTGGTTTTATTTGTGTAAAAATTAGTAATCCTATACATAATGTTAGGGTTATTGTTGTTACTCCTATTAATGCTTTATATTCTTTAAATTTTTCTGATAGTTTTATCATTTTTATTCTTCTTTCCATATTTTTCTTTCCATCTGTTACATATAATAATTTGGGTATTTGCTTTTCTTCGTTTGCGATTGGTAGTAAACTTACTAAAGATTTTGCATATTCTTTTGATTCATCTTTTTTTAGTTTGCTTACAACTAATTCGTCTGCTTTTAATTCCATGTCTTGTCTTATTTGTTTAAAACAAAACCATAAAATTGGATTAAACCAATGAATTATTGTAATTAATATTAAAATTTTATTTATTATTATATCTTTTCTTTTGTAATGTGATAATTCATGCATAAATATATGTAAAATTGTTTTGTCATCTTTTTTTACTATTTCTTTTGTAAGTAATATTTTTGGAGTTATATAGCCATATATACATGGTACTTTTTTATTTTCTTGTTCTATCAATTTTATATTTGTCTTTACTCCTATTTTTTCTTTTGCTTGTGATAGAATTTTATTTAGTCTTTCATCTTGTAGTTCTTTTTTGCTTATTTGCTTTTTCATTATTATACTATTTATTAAATAGATTGTAAGTAATATTATAATTCCTGCAAGCCATATGTATACTAATATTGTTCCTATATTATTTGTGCTTAAATAATTTTTTATTTCTACTATTTTATCTATAAAAGAGCTTATTAAAAATTTGTGTGAATTATTAGATTCTAATGTGAATCTAAATGGTAGTATTAATGAAATAAATAATAATATCCACATTGAAAATTTCCAGTTTGGAGATATTTTTTTGTCAAATATTTTTCTTAATATTAGTATTATTATTGCTAAAAAACTTGCTATTATTGACATATATAATATATTGTAAAATATATTTATCATATATTTTGGTCCTCACTTTCTATTAAAAGGAGTAAATCTTTTAAATCTTGTTTTGATATTTTCTTTTCTTCTACAAAGTTTAGTAATAGCTTGTTTGTACTTCCATTATATAGTTTTTTTAAGAATGTATCGTTTTCTTTTTTTAGATATTCTTCTTTAGTAATTGTTGCTATGTATTCATTTTCTTTTGAATTATGCTCTATAGATTTTACACTTCCTTTTTCTATTAATCTATATAAAAGTGTTTTTATTGTACTTTTGTTTTTCTTTTCTTCTTTACTTAAGTTTTCTACTATTTTATTTAGTGTTAGTGCTTTATTTTGCCATAAAAGTTTCATTATTTCTAGTTCTGCATCTGTTATGTTGTATTTTTTTGTTAGCATTCTGTTTTATTCCTCCTTTGATAAAAAAAGATTTGATATTAATTTATAACTTTTAGTTTTATAAGTTTAAAAGTTACAGATGTAAACTTAATACAATTAGTTTACATCTGTAACTTTAGTTTGTCAATAGTTTTTTATGTTTTTTTAAGTTATTTTGGGTGCATTTATCATTATATTATTTTTTCCTATTCTAAAAAGTTCACTTAATGTTTTTGACATAATTTCTTTTGTATTTTTATCTAAATTTTTATATGTTTTTATCATTTTTTTGGCATTAGTAAACCATTTATTTGTCATTTCATTTATTTGTTTTACATTTGTTGCTTCTAATATGTCAAATAAACTATCTATAAATATTTTTCTTTGTTCTACGTTTACTTCTTTTAGCCAGTTTGTAATAGTTTTATCTATAAATTCACTAGATGTAGTTAAATCTGCTTTTATAAATTTATCTCCTAGTAATTGCCAAGAATATAAATCATGTTGCATTATTCCTAAACTTGTACTTTTTATTATTGTTGTTTTTTCTTTATGGTTTAAAAGCCTTCCTATTATTGAGGTTTGTGGTATATATGTATTTACTTTTTTTACTATATTATTATATCCATTTGTATTTATTACTTTATCTGAAAAACCTGGTCCATCATTATTATATACATTTATTATTCTTTCTTGTATGTCTTTTTCTAAAAAAGCTGATGCATATACTGCTAAATTTCCTCCTTTTGAATGTCCGCCTACTCTTAAAGGTTCATTTTTAAATTTTTTAGATATGTATTCTAGGTATGCTTTAGCATCTAATTGTGAAGGTACTGTATCGCTAAAACTCATGTATAAATCTTCTTTCCAGCCTATTATACTAGTGTCTGTTCCTCTATATGAAACATATATTGTTCCATCTGGCATTAGTATTGTTATTGCACTAAATTGTTTTTCTAAAATAGGGTCTACTTTATTTATATATTTTGTTATATACATTTTTCCAAATCTTATGCTATTTGCAAGGACTGGAAACAAGTCTATATCTTCTTTTTGAAGGATTCTTCCTGTTGTTCCTAAAGATTTATATCTTAAATATGCTTCTTTTATTGTTATTTTTTCTTCATCATTTATTAATCCGTCAAAGGGAAAATATGATAATCTAGATAGTATAAGATTATCTATTTCATTAAATTCTACTTTTTCTAAGTCAATATCTCTCCAATTCATATAATCAAATATATTAGGCATATTTTGCCTCCTTATATAAAATTTTATCTTTTGATATTTTTTATAAATTCTACTATTTGTTTTGCTAAAATTTCTTCTTTTCCTTTATATCCATGGTCTGCTCCATCTATATAGTCTATATCTTTTTTGGGATTATTTATATTGTTCCTTAATTTTTGAACTAATTCATCTGCTTCTTCTAGTATCATTTCTTTGTCATTTCCCCATCTCATAAATATAGGGACATCTATATTATTTAATTTTTCAAATTCTACATCATCTAAATATCTTGCAAAATCTATTTCTTTGTTGTCTCTTGCATATCTTAAAAATGTTTTTACACTAATTGGATGTATAAATGCTTCTTTTGGCATGAAATCTTCTAAATTATTTGTACTTTCTTTGTCTTGGGCTAGCTTTAGATATTCTTCAAAGTTTTCTCTTAAGTATACTTTTAAAACTTTTGGTATGTCTATTAGGGAAAGTAAAATTATTCCTTTTATGTTTTGAAGTATATCTTTGCTTTCTTCATCTTTTAGTTCATTAAATGTATATACTATTTTTGTACATCCTAAACTATGACCTTGTAAATATATGTTTTCATATCCTAATTCTTTTATTTTTAAAATTGCTCCAACAATATCTTCATAAGATTCTAATACATCTTCAAAAGATGTTCCTCCTAGTTTTTTTTCTTTTTTTCCATCTATATCTTTACGTAGGTATCTTACTAGGTCACTTCCTCTATTGTTAAAACAAAAATAATCTATTCCTTCTTCATTTAAGTTTTTTGCTATTATTTCATCTCTTTTTTTAAAACAGTTACTGCTCATTCCGTGAATAGCTATTACTATTTCTTTGTTTTTTGTTTTATTATTGCTTTCATATAGTAATCCATTTAAAATTACTCCATCTGTTGCTAAAAAGTCAATTCTTTTCATAATATTAAACCTCCTTTTTTACAAGGTTATTATACAATTATTTAATTTTTTTGTCAAAATAATTTTTTTATAAAATAAAAAATAAAAAGTTAGAGTTTATTTCTAACTTTTTATTTTTAAAGTAAATCTGTAAGCCGGGTTCTGTCATTTAAAATAGTCATTTATCTAGAATAGATATTGCTATCTATTTCAAGCCACTTTTATCTAAGAAGGCGCCGAGCAGGCTTAATCTTCTTATTTCGTGTTGCTCCAGATGGGGTTTACATTGACCTATTATGTCACCATAATAGCGGTAAGCTCTTACCTCACCTTTTCACCCTTACCAAAAATATTGGCGGTTATTTTCTGTTGCACTTTCCTTAAGGTTTCCCTCACTAGACGTTATCTAGCATCTTTGCTCTGTGGAGCCCGGACTTTCCTCTCGCAGTATCTTTTTTGGATCTGCCAGCGACTATTCAATTTACTCTAGGATTAATTATATCATATATTATTAATTTCTTCTAGTAAATTTTTGTATTTTATTAAAAAAACTTGTTCATCTTGTATTGTAACTGAATTTTGCAATTCATTTAACATTATATACCCTTTATTTATTCCATATTGTTTCATTTGCTCTATTTTTGTATTTGTTAGTAATTTTGAATATATAGCTATTGCATTTTTTACGTCATTTTCTATATCTTGCCAATTTTTTTGGTCTAGTTTTGAATAAGCTTTAAATATGTTTAATTTTGTTTCTATTAGTAATTTAGTTATTTCGCTATCACTTACACTTTGGAAAAATTTTTGAATATATTCATATCCTTTTACTAATTCATCTAGTGTTTGCTGTTTGTTATTTTCTGCTATTTTCGTAGTTAGATTGTCTATTTCTTTATTAAATCCTAATATGTCATCTTGATTTATTTGCATTTTGTATAGGTCTAAGGTCATTGTTGAAATAGAGGAATATAAGTTTTCAACTTCCCATTTTATTTCATCCCATTTTACATCTCTAGAACTTATTAATATTCCATTAGAAGTTAGTTCATATTTTTCTTTGTCTTGTCCTTCATCTTCTGTACCTGTTTCTTTATTTGAGCTAGAAGTTCCACTTTCTCCTCCTTTAGAAGATCCTCCACTTGCACCTCCTTCTTCTGATTTTGAAGAACTTTCGGTTGTTTCTTTGCTTAACTCACCTACTGTAATTTTATAATTTCTTACTTCTATGTTATTCATTTTGTTAAATAATTCTACAAACTTTGTTTCTATATACTCTAGTTCTGATAGAGTTTTACTTTTTTGATCATCTTCATTATTTTTACTTGCATTTACATAAATTGAAATTGCAAATATTATTATTATTGCAATTATTACTATATAAGCCATTGTTTTAAATTTTTTCAAGCTTAAAACCTCCTTTTTTTCTAGTATTTACATTTTCTTTTTAGTTTATTCTGTGTATAAATTTAAATTTAATATTTATACTATTATTATATAAATAATATTTAGGAGTTTATATATGGTTGCAAGTGTTAATTTGTTTAGTAATAAAAAAGGTGAAATAAATAAATTTTTAAGTAAGTTTTATAATACAAACTTAGATGTAGAAAATAGTTTAAATTGGGAAAAGAATTATTCAAATCCAGTAGAAATTGCTGAAATTGTTGGTATATATATTGATAATTTCGAAGATTATTTATTGAATATGTGGATTAGTTTGGATAAAAATGTTTTTATTAAAGTAGATAAAAAAAATGCGGATAAAATTATCCGCTACTTATATGAAAGATTTCCATATTAATCTTTTTTAATTGTTATTGTTACTGGCCCATCATTTAAAAGTGTAACTTGCATATTTGCTCCAAATATTCCTTTTTCTACTTTAATATCATTTTTTTTACATTCATTACAAAAATATTCGTATAGCTCGTTTGCTTTTTCTGGTTTTGCTGCCTTTGTAAATGATGGTCTATTTCCTTCTTTGCAGTCTGCATAAAGAGTAAATTGAGATATTATAAGTAGTTCTCCATTTACATCTTTTAGGCTTAAATTCATTTTGTCATTTTCGTCTGGAAAAACTCTTAAGTTGCATAGTTTTTTTACTAGGTAATCTGCTTGTTCTTCTGTATCATTTTGAGCTATTCCTAATAGTACTAAAAAACCTTTATTTATTTTACCTACTATTTTTTTATCTACTTCTACTTTTGCGTTTTTTACTCTTTGTATTACAATTTTCATTTTTACACTTCTTTCTTCGTAAACTTTTTTCTTTATGCTTTTTAAAAAACTAAAATTTTATTTTACTTTTATTTACTTATTTAATTGTTGTTTTCTTCTTCATTATCAATAGCAGATTCTATTTCTACTGTTTTTTCTAAATTATTTTGATCTTCATTTTCATTATTATTTGCTTTTGATCCGTGATTCTACATTTTCGTTTAAGTTCAAATTATTTTCATTTTCTTGTATTTCGCTAAATTTTATTTGGTTTTCTATTTGGTCATCATCTTCTACTTTTGTGCTTTTAACATCTTCTAAAATTTCAGCTTCCTTTACTTCTTTTGATTCTTGTTTTTCACCACAATATGGGCAAAATTTTGCTTCTTTATCTATTTGTTTATAACATTTTTGGCATTGTTTTTGATTTTTTAATTCTAAGCATTGTTTTAATAAATTATCTATCTCTGCACTTAATACATCAATTTTTGTGCATTGTTCTTCTAAGTCTTTTTTTATGCATATTTCTTCTTCTCTTATATGTTTTTCATATACTTTTTTTCCTATTTCTTTATATATGTCGTTTATTTGATTTTTTAATTCTCCTATTTTAAATTTTAGTTTTGTTTCTTTTGCTAGTTTTCCTGTTTTGTCTGCTGTTGCTTTATATGCTTCTGATGCTTTTTTTCCTAGTTTATCAAAAAAGTCCATTTTTATTCCTCCTTTTTTATTTAATTTCTTGCTTTATTTATTATTAGATTTTTATTTAATTATTATTCACTTTTTCTTTCTCTTGTCATTAAATTTTTTACTGCTTCATTTGGTTCTAAATTTTTATATATTACTTTATATACTGTTTCAACAATTGGCATATATACATTATGTATTTTGCCTAGTTCGTAAGCAACATCAATATTGTCAATGCTTTCTATTACCATTCCTACTTCTTTTTTAGTTTCTTCTAATGTTTTTCCTTGTCCAATTAATAGCCCTGCTTTTCTGTTTCTACTATGTTTGCTAAGACATGTTACTATTAAATCACCGAAGCCCACTTAATCCATAGAAAGTTTCTTTTTTTCCTCCTAGTTCTACTCCTAATCTTGTTAATTCTCCAAGACCTCTTGTAATTAAGGCTGCAAAGGTATTATCTCCTAGTCCTATTCCTGCTGCTACTCCTGCACAAAAAGCTATTATATTTTTTAAAGCTCCTCCTAGTTCTACACCTTTTATATCATCTGATGTATATATTCTCATTTTTTCGTTCATAAATGTTTCTTGTATTAAATCTAAGATTTCTTGATGTTTTGATGCTACAACTAAAACTGTTGGAACTTCTATAGATACTTCTTCAGCATGGCTTGGACCTGATAATACGCCTACTTTGGCAGTTGGTAGTTCTTCTAATATAACTTCATCTAGTGTTTTTAAAGATTCTTTTTCAAATCCTTTTGAACATATTATAATAGGTTTATCTCCGTACATATTGTTTATATTTTTTAAATACTTCTCTTGTGAATTTTGATGGAGTTACATGTAAAATAAATTCTGTATTTTCTATTACTTCTTTAAAGTCATTTGAACATATTATATTATCACTTATTTTTAAACCTGGTAAAAATTTGCATCTTTTTTCTTCATTTATTAGTCTTTTTTCTTCATCGTCAAAAGACCATACTTTTATTTTATTTCCGCATTCTGCTTAAGTGGGTTGCAAGTGCTATTCCCCAACTTCCGCTTCCTATTATTGCTATTTCTTTCATTGTTTTTTTGCTCCTTTGTTTTTTTAATTATTTTGTACATTATATTATTTTTATTTGTTTCATATTCTTTTTTATGTAATTTAATGTTTTTTTTAGTTTATTTAGTTTGCATTATTTTTTGAAACTTATTTTATTTTCTGTTCCATTAAAAATTCTTTTTATATTGCTTCTGTGGTTATATAACACGATAATTGCTAAAATAACACTATAAATAAAATATGAACTTCCATTTTTTCCTTCAGTTAATACCGTGTAATTATCATTTATAAATAAAGTAAGTACTGGAAATAATACCGCTGCTGCACAAGAACCTACTGAAACCATTTTTGTTAGTACCATTAATACTAATGCAAAAACTAAACAAATTAGTCCTATTTGCCAGTTACTAATTAAAAGTATTCCTAGAGATGTTGCCACTCCTTTTCCACCTTTAAATCCAAAAAATATTGGGAAGGTATGTCCTAGTACTACTGCAATTCCTGCTATTTGAAGTAATAATTCTTTATTTATTCCATTTATTATATTTCCTAAAAATATCGCAATTAGAACTGCAACAACTCCTTTTAATATATCACAAACTAAAGTTAAAGCTGCAGCTTTCTTTCCAACTGAGCGAAGCATGTTAGTTGTTCCTGCATTTCCACTTCCTTTTTCTCTTACATCAAATCCTGCCATTTTTTTGCTAAGAATTACAGAAAAATTTATACTTCCTATTGCATATGCAATTATTGCTATTAATATATAATAAAATATCATTCTTTTTTATTCTCCTTTACTATTATTCTTACTGGTGTTCCTTCTAGTCCAAATTCTTTTCTTATTTGATTTACTAGATATCTTTCATATGAAAAATGAAATAATTCTTTGTCATTTATTTTTTTTACAAATGTTGGTAGTTTCTTTGAACATTGTGTTCCGTAAAATATTTTTAGTCTTTTTCCTTTATCTGTTGGTGGTTGTACAATCGCTATTGCTTCATTTATTACTTGGTTAAGTACAGATGTTGAAATTCTAATAGAGTTTTGTTTTTCTACATCATTTATTAAGTCAAATAACTTGTTTACTCTTTGTCCGAGTTTTGGCTGATATAAATATAATTGGTGCATATGATAGATATTTTAGTTTTTCATATATAGTTTTTTTGTAATTTTCTAGTGTTCCTGTTTCTTTTTCTATTTCGTCCCATTTATTTACTACTATTATTACTCCTTTTCCTGCTTCGTGTGCTTCACCTGCTATTTTTGCATCTTGGTCTGTTACTCCTTCTTTTGCATCTAGTAACATTAAACATACATCTGCTCTTTCTATTGCTAAAAGTGTTCTCATTATGCTAAATTTTTCTATTGAGTCTGTTATTTTGCTTTTTTTTCTGATTCCTGCTGTGTCTATTAATGTGTATTTTCCTTTTTCATTTTCAAATTCACTATCTATTGCATCACGAGTTGTACCTGCTATGTCACTTACAATTACTCTCGTTTCTCCTAATATTTTGTTAATTAAAGATGATTTACCTACATTTGGTTTTCCTATTATTGCTACTTTTATAGAATCATCTTCATCTTCTAAAGTATCTTTTTTAGGTAATTTTTCATATATTTGATCTAATACATCTCCAATTCCAAGTGCATTTGCAGCAGAAACTGGGTATGGGTCTCCTAGTCCTAAGTTGTAGAATTCGTAGATTTCTTGTTTATCTTTTTCATAATTATCTGCTTTGTTACATACTAATACAATTGGTTTTTTTGATTTTTTTAGCATTACAGCAATTTCTTTATCTGCTGCTGTTACTCCTTGCTTAATATCTGTTAAAAATATTATTACATCTGCCATTTCTATTGCTAGGTTTGCTTGCTTTCTCATTTGAGATAATATTATATCATCTGAATCTGGTTCTATTCCTCCGAGTATCTATTAATGTAAAATTTCTTCCTCTCCAATTTGTTTTGGCATATACTCTATCTCTTGTTACTCCTGGAGTGTCTTGAACTATAGAAATTCTTTTTCCTGCTAGATAATTAAAAAAAGTTGATTTTCCTACGTTTGGTTTTCCTATTATTGCTACTATTGGGTTTGACATTTCTTTTTTTGGGTTTAGAATTTTTTTGTTTTTAAAAACTCTTGTCCCTTCTCCTTTCTTTTTAATTTATGTAGAGTTGTTTTTTATTTGTTTTTCTTATTAGCTATTTAAAATTAATTTGAAAGTAATTTTAATATTTTTTATTAATATAAAAATTTTCAAATTATTTTTCTATGTTTTAATTTTAAAATAATTCGTCTATTTTAGTTAAATCCAAATAACTGCTATTATTGTCTTTTCTTTCTTTATTTATTATTTGTATATTTCCATTTAAATATTGGTCTATATCAATTCTGTCTCCATTTAAAATTAGTATTCCATTTTCGTAT
>CALXUW010000101.1 GCA_944391795.1 uncultured Clostridia bacterium | reverse complement strand
CTTGCCTTCGCTAACTTTTCTTCATCATTTTAAAAATATTTTTCAAGGGCGATTATCGGATTTTTACCAATATTTAGTTTTCAATGTTCTTTTTCATTATTTTTCATGTAACTTTTTACAATATCCATAAAAAATATCTCCTATCTTACTTCTTCATCTTTTACAGTAGTTTTTTTAGTAGTTTTTTCAAATATTTCTTCAAGCATTTCTTCACTTTTATCATTGTCTTGTAATTCTTTTACCCTTAAATATTCTCTTATATTTTCAGATTGTTTATTTTCCATATAGACCTCCAAAATTATTTTCTTTTAAAGAAATTCATCACTTTCCTTAAAATCTTCTTTAAAAAGTTTTCTTCTTTATATTCTACTAAAGCTATATTTTCTACTTCTTCTGTTTTATTTTCTTTCTTTTTAAATATATTATCTGGATTATATTTTTCTCTTAATTCTTCTTCTCTTTTTCTATCATTTTCGGCATAAAGAGAAATCAATTCTTGTTTTTCCTTTTCACTTTCACACCAATAATTAAGATTTAACATAGCAAGGATTGACAATGTCTTTCTTTGTAAATCTTGTTCATCTAAAGGTACTTTAGGATTTATAACAGGATTATATCCTTCCAACTTTTCATTTTTAAACATTTCTCTCATTTTACTTGGAATTTTCTCTACATATTTATTTTCCATAAATGATAAAACTTTATCTACTTCGGCATAAGCCTTTAATAATTCATTTTCCATAGTATCCTCCAAAATTCTTTCATTTGCTTACATTTACATTAATTCGATTTTATTATAGCATAATGCTTTTTTTTGTGCAATAAAACTAAAAAAATTAAAAAAAAATCTAGAATTTGCGAATTTTACATAATTGTGGTATAATATAAGTATGAATTGCCTGGAGAGGTAAAAGTACTTAGCACACCACTAGAAACGAGGACATAATGAAAAAAATAGGCTCAATGAAAATCAGATTCGAAAATCTTGAAGGTGTTTTTACACATATCGAGTCATTCGATTTGGATGAAATGAAAAAATATGCAGAGGAAAACAACCTCACATATGTCGAAGGTTATACAGTTCAAAAGGGTGGAAAAACCTGTTATGTTGCCGATTATCAAAAACCTGAAAAAAAGTAAAAAAATTGCAACTCCTTTTAAGTGGTGGAAGGAGTCGCTTTTTTTATTCTAATTTATTATCTACCCATACCCATTCCTTTAGATTTTCTATGAGTATTCGGTTGTAGATTTTGTTGTGTATTTCCATTATTTATATTACTTCTACTCGGATTACATTTTAAAGATTCTGCAAATGATGATGCTTTCTTTTTGTAATCAACTGTTTCTCTAAATTTTTCAGGACTTGAAAACATTTTTCTTCTTTTTTCATCTGCTGCTTGTTGTTCAGCAGTTCTTTTTTTCTGTGCTTCTACATAGCCTTTATTATTATCTGCCATCTGTTGTTGTCTATCTCTATCTAATTTTTCCATTTCTTTTTGATGTCTTTCTCTACTCTCTTGTTCTTGTCTTAATTTTTCTGCTTGTGCATAAGAAATTCCAGGTACCTTTTTTTGTGCCTTTTCTATATCAGTTTTTTCTGGTACATCAACTTCAAATGTAAGCACTCCCCATTCCAGCGCTATTTCTCCAGGATTATATCCCTCTTGTCTAGAAATAACCTTTCCCAAACTTAAAATTCCATTCTCTATATCCGAAACATCCTCTAAACGCCCTGCATATGTTTCTAATTCAAAACTTCCCTTTCTACCTATTGATTTTATGTGTCTTCTATAATGTTCAATTTCTTGTGTTGCATTTCCTTGAGTTAATATACTACTGTCAGCTAAATATCTATCTGCAATTTCTTTATCTGTTTCTGCTATAGTTTTTGGAAAGTTTGGTACTGTTCCATTTTTTACATTTTCCATAGCTTTTTGTGTTACTTTAGTTACCATACTTGGTTGTAATTTTTCACTTATTACCCTTCTTACATCTGGAATTTGTAAAAACTGTGCTAAATAATCATTGCCTCCTCTTAATGATATTACTTCTGCTGCTTTTAACAAATGAACAATATCTGCCTTCTTTTGAGTTGGTGATAATGAAAATTTTTGCGATTTAATACTAGCAAGAACAGATTTTATATTCTTGCTCTCATTATTATTTCTTCTATCATATACATCTTCCGTTTCGGATTTATTATATATATCAATTAATTGTTTTACCCATGTTTGTATATCCATAGTCTATACCTCCATACACTTTTATTATACCATTTTTTTGCAAAATAGTCAAAATACAGCCTTTTCAAGCTGTATTTTAAACCTTATAAATATTATTGTCTTAACTCTCCATCACCTTTTACTGTTAATTTATCTTGAGATATACTTTCCCTTATTCCTTGTGCTGATTGATTAATATCAGCAACTCCTATTCCAGCTCTTGTTGTATCAGTTCCTATTTGTGAAGGCTCAATAGTTCCATTATCTGAAAAAGTTGCCAAAACAGCTTCAAAGTCCTCTTGTAATACATCTAGTTTTTCTCTATTTTCTTCATATAACTTTCTTAATTCATCAATATCAGTTATACCTGTTTCTTCAAAAATAGTTTGTAAGTATTCTCTATCTATCATGCTTTTTCTAGCTTTCATTGCTGGTGCTTCTTTTTCATCTTTCTTTTGTTGTAATTCATCTAAAACTGATTGAATTCTCTCATATACTAAATCAGTTTCATTTGATTGAATTCCAATAGCTTCAAAAAAATGTTTTCCATCCACTAACATTTTAAGTCTTGTTGATAAATCTGTTCTTTCTAAAGCAACTACCTCATCTTGCTCTAATGGTAAATCATATAATTCAGCATATCTACTTAAAGTTTCATCAATAGTTTCCTTTTCATTTTGAAAAAATTTAGTATAATAAGCTGTTACAGATTTTAATAATTTAGGAGATAATTGTTGCTTTTGCTCTTCCGTTAAGTCAATCTTTCCATCTGGTGTACGGAAGAAGATTTCAGCTTTATCCGTAACCATTGTATTGGTTGGTAGTCCATATTTCTTTTGTATTATATCAGACATATTAACTCTTTCTTTTGTTATATCAGTTGCTAACCCATATCTACTTGAAGAAGCTGCAATCATATTTCCTATTTCTTCTGGCATAATCCCCATTTGTTTAAGTATTTTTAATTCTTGATATGGTATTTGTTCAAGTAAATATTTTTGTTTTGTTGTTTTATCATCCTTTTGTTGCTGTTTTCTTTTAGCATCATATTCTTTCCTTGTTTGTTCATCTGCAAAATATAATTGCAGATTTTCATTATTAAAGGAAAATGTATCAATATTTACACCTATTTCTTCAAATGCTTTTCTTAATTCATCTCTTACAACTTCAAAATCCAAACCATCTGTAGAATATACATTACAACCTTTTTCATCAATAATTGTAGGAGTAACTCTTGATAAAACATCTTGAATAACATTAGCTCTTATTTCAGTAAAACTTGCATCTTTTACTGTTGGTTCATCTCCTATTCCAATCCAATCGTCAATAGTTCCAGTTAATAACGGTGGTTTTCCACATCTTTCTATAATTTCTGGATACTCTTGCCCTATTTCTTGTAAAATTTGAATATAATCACTTAAATTTTCTAAATTACTATAAACAACTAATTGGTCTGATCTTTTACTATTGTCAGAAGAATATTTAAAGTATAGTGGTAACTCCTGTTCACTACATTTATCTGTAATTAAATGAGCTAATTGCATTAAATCTTCTTTTGAACAATTTACATATAATCTACTAAAGCAATAATTTATATTTTGACTAGAACCCATATGCCTAAATACATCTTTTTGATTTTCTCCTGGTGCTTTCTTTCTCCAAAGTTCTTGCTCTGCTTCTCTATCAATTTCTCCTGAATCATTTGAAATTGCATTTTGGTCTTGTATAAAATGATAGTAGTTAGACCATACATTCATCCCCTCTATTAACTGTGTAATCATTTCATCATCAAAAGTTGGTTGTTTTACACCTTTGATAATATCTGTTAAATTAATATTTGACATTTTTTTCCCTTTCTTTAGTTGTTGTATGAACAATACAAATATATATTTTTTTCTATTATATCACTTTCATTTTCGTTGCTTTTTTTATTTGTTTTATCTTGTTTTTTTGATGTGTTTTGTACTTTTTTATTAGATTTTGTTTCTTTTTTTGGTTCATTACCATTTAAATATCCAATATTATTTGACTCAGCAGCTTTTATATACATTTCTAACTTATCATCATATATTTTATCCTTAGATGACTCATTTTCTAATTGAGAGGATTTTGCATCTTCCTCTACTATATTTTTTACTTCATCTTCGTTTAATGATAATGTTTCTTCTTTTATAATTTCTTGTTCTTCTTGTTTAGATGCATCTTCGCTGTTTTCAAAATTATCTAAGAATTCAATATTTTCATTCTCATTTTCTATTTCTAGATTGCTATTTTCTTCTAAATCTTGATTTAAATTGTTATAAGTTTCTTCTAAATCTTTTTTACTATTTTCTTCCTCAACAAATAAAAATTTAGTTTCTTCTGGTTCTTCTTCTATCAGATTTTCTGTATTTTCTAATTCTTTTTGATTATCTACTTGTTTTAAAATATCTGTATACTCATTTTTTATTTTCTTTGATTCTTCTTTTTTTGCTTTTATATCATTTTTCATAGCTTTTTCTTTTTGTTTTTGCTTTTTCCTAATCTCTTTTTCAGCTAATCTTTGATTTCTTCCACCAAAAATTAGAATTGCAATTATCAAGATTATTAAAATTAATAAAATACTAACTACTAACATTTTTTATTCTCTCCTTATTTATTAATTTTTCATATGTTCAATTGCTTTTAGTATACCCATTTTTCCATATTCATATGTAAGTCCTCCTTGCATATATGCAATATATGGCTCTCTTAATGGGCCGTCACAACTAAGTTCTATAGTTGATCCTTGGGTAAATGTTCCAGCTGCCATTATAACTTTATCTTCATATCCTCCCATATCTCCAGGATATGGGATAACATTTGAATCAATTGGTGAACCCATTTGTATTCCTTGACAAAATTTTATCAAATTATCTTGTGTTTCTAAATGTATTGTTTGGACTATGTCTGCTCTTTTTTCATTATACTTTGGCTCTACATTATATCCTAATTCTTCTAGAATTTTACTTGCAAAAATCATGGTTTTTAAACTACTTGCCACAACACTAGGTGCGAAAAATAGTCCTTTTATTAGTAATGTATTTTGGTTTAATGATGGACCTATTTCTTTTCCTATTCCTGGTGATGTTAATCTTTCGGCACATAGCTTAATTAAATTTTTCTTACCTACTATATAAGCACCTGAAGTTGCAATTCCTGCTCCTAAGTTTTTCATTAGTGAGCCGAACTGCAATATCAGCTCCTACTTCAATTGGTTCTTTTTCTTGCACAAATTCTCCATAACAATTATCTACCATAATTATTACTTCTTTATTAACTTCTCTAATTTGCTTTATTACTTCTTCTATTTTTTCTATTGTTAGACTCTTTCTAGTTGAATATCCTCTTGACCTTTGAATTTCTACTAGTTTTACATCTTTTTTTTCTAATCTTTTTTGTATTGATGAAACATCAAATTCATTATTTACCAAATCTATTTGTTCATATTTTATACCAAATGCTTTTAAAGAACTTTCACTTTGCTCTTTACCTATTCCTATAACAGTTTGAAGAGTATCATAAGGCTCACCCGTTATACTTATCATTGTATCTCCTGGTCTCAATAACCCAAATAGTGTCACTGATAGAGCGTGAGTTCCTGAAATTAGCTGAGTTCTAACTAAGCTATCTTCTGCCTTGAAAATATGAGAGTAAATTTCTTCAATCTTATCTCTTCCTGGTTCATCTATCCCATATCCAGTTGAAGAATTTAAGTGTGCTTCTTGCAAATTACACTCTTGGAATGCTTCTAATACTTTTTTGCTATTTTTATAACATATTTTATTAATATCTTTAAATATTGGTTCTAATTCATCTTCTACTTGTGTTACTAATTTTTTCAAATCTTTTTCCATATTATCCATCCTTTTAAAGTTTTTTACAGTATTATTTTACTATAATCTTATTGCTTTTGCAAGTAATTATCCTGCAAATACCGGAGTAGATGTGTCCCAGACTGGACAAAATGTCCAGTTTGGGACGTTTCCCAATTGGACATTTTGTCCAATCGGGAAACGTCCCAAATTGTCCCTTTTCTATAAGATGTATTTCTTAATTAGTATTATTCCTCCTCCTATTGTTGCTAGTATTACAAATCCTAGTGTGAAGTATATTCTTACTTGTCCTGTTTCTATTGATAGCATTACTGGTGCATCATCTATGTCGTCTTCTCCTGGTTTTTG
>CALXUW010000100.1 GCA_944391795.1 uncultured Clostridia bacterium | reverse complement strand
AATAGAGATGGCAATAGAAGGAAAAATAGAAAAAGGAATAAACTTACTTCAAAAATACCTAAAAAATCTATCAAATAGAGATTACCAAAAATTCGATGAAAAATATTTAAAATTATTATTTTACTGTGTAGCAATGAACCTAAAAACATTTTGGATAAAATCAGAGTTAGAAGTAGAAAGAGAGTATCCAGATATACTATTAATACCAAAAGAAGCAGATAAAAACTATTATACAATAATGATAGAATTTAAATATTTAAAAAAGGAAGATGCAAACAAACTAAAAGAAAAACAAGAAGAAGCAAAAGACCAATTAAAAAAATATAGTAATAAAGAAGAAATGAAAGCATTAGAGAATTTGAAAAAATATACAGTAGTAGCACTAAATGACAAAATATATGTAGAAGAAATTTAAAAAATAAAAATTAACAGGAGAATTCTAAAAAAATGAAAATATCAATACTTACTCCAACATATAATAGAGCAAATCTATTAAAAGACCTATACAAAAGTCTAATTAATAATACTAAATATAATGTAGAAATAGAATGGCTAATTATGGATGACGGCTCAAATGACGAAACAAAAGATGTAGTCCAAGAATTCATTTCAGAAAAAAAGATAGAAGTAAAATATTATTTTCAGCAAAACCAAGGTAAAATGGTAGCCATAAATAATCTTGTATTAAAATGTACAGGTGATTTAATAATAGATTGTGATTCTGATGACTATTTTACTGATAATGCATTTGAAATAATAAAAAGCGAATATGAAAAATATAAAAATATGAAAGACATTTATGGTTTAGGCTTTTTAAAATATGATAAAAACAACAAAAACATGGGAAATAATTTTAAAAATCAAAAAACCACAATGTTTGATTTATACTTTAAAGAAGAAGAAAATGGAGAAAAGGCAATTGCATTCTTTACAAAAATAAGGAAGAAATACAAGCATGAGTTGGAGGAAAATGAAAAATTTGTAACAGAAGCTAGAATGTATCATAAGATGGATTTAGAGTATAAAATGATCTGTATAAATAAACCAATAATGATATGTGAATATAGAGAAGAAGGATATTCTAAAAACATAAAAAAACAATTTAAAGAAAACCCCTTAGGATATTACAAATATTTTAAAGAAATTTTTGATCACAATATGAGAGGTGTAAAATTAAAGAAAAGACTTTATGTGATAAAACATTATATATTATTCACTTATTTATCCAAAGTAAAAAACGGTGGTATAAATGTAAAAGGTACATTCAATAAAATATTGTATTATTTAATGTATGTACCTGGAATTATAAAGTGTAAAAAATTTTAAAAAACTATTGACAAAACCAAGTTACAGTTGTAAACTAAAACCAAAGTTTACAACTGTAACCTTTATTTTATTAAAATTGCAAAAAATCCTTTTATCTAAACTAATAAACAAAAATTTTAAGCCCAAAAGAGTCCCTAAAATAAAGCAAAAGCACAAAAAATAAATAGCAATAATTGGCAAAAAAAACACCAAAAAAACTATTGCAATTTTAATACAAAAATGATAAATTAAAAAAGAACAAAAAAAGAAGGAGAAGATGTTATGAAGAGTAAAAAAATCCGTATTATTGTAGTTTTTCTATCAATAATAACAACACTAGTACTACTTACAAGCAATATATCACTAGCTTCAAGTGACATAGTAGTAGCACTAGACCCAGGCCACGGAGGAACCGAATCTGGAGCAGTAGGAGGAAACCTAGTTGAAAAAGAACTAACCTGGAAATTAGCATCAAGAGCAAAAGAAATTCTAGATTCCGCCCCAGGAATTACAGGAGTACTAACAAAAAGCAAAGACGAAACATTAAACAGAGAAATAAGAGCAAGAAGGGCAAAAGACAATGATGCAGACTTACTAGTAAGTTTCCACATTAATTCAAATGATGCATCAAACAATCTATCTGGAGCAGAAGTATATATAACACACAATACAAAACAAAGAAGATATTATGAATATTCTAATATATTAGGCCTAGACATACTAGAAAACCTAAGAAATGTAGGAGTACCTTCATTTTCTTACAGACCAAAAACAAGAGTAGGAACACCTGATGATATATACCCAGATGGAACAATTGCAGATTATTATGGAATCATAAGTTGGCCTATGCACTTAGATATTCCTTCAGTTTTAATCGAACACTGCTTTATAAACAATCCATCAGACAGAGCAAACTACCTAAATGATACAATGCTATATAAAATGGCCGAAGCAGATGCAAAAGCTATAATAGAAAACAAAGAACTATTTAGAAGAGACTACTATGGAGAAATAAACACAGATTTACAAACAATGAGCTTAAGCAAAAACACTGATGGAAGAACAATGATATCAGGAAACATCCTAATTGCAGAATGGGTAGATGGAGTAGCAAATGAACCACAAGACTTACCAAAAATGACACTAAAATCAACAGATGGAACATATTCACAAGAAATGTATGTAAGACATGAAAGCGGACTAAACTATTACTATGACAGAGTTATAGATAATTTAGACATGAACAAAGAATACTACATAGAAGTAGAATTAACATCTACTAAAAATATTTCAGACAAAAAGAAACAACAAGCCAATATGAAAAAATTAGATGTAGGAACATTTAATGACAAAATAGTAATGCTAAGAAATAATAGGCTAATATTCTCAGATGGTGAATACAAAGGAGATATAAATACAGATTTAAAAACAATAGAATTAAAACAAACTACTCAAGGAAAATATGAACTAAATGGAGAAATTCTAATTGTTGAATACATAGATGGAGTTGCAAATACACCTAAAAAATTACCAGAAATGATGTTAAAATCAGAAGATGGAACCATACTTGCAAAATTCAATCTAAAAAACGAAAGCAGAATTAATTATACATATAATGCAAACATAGACAATCTTGATATAACAAAAGAGTATTATATAGAAGCACAATTAATATCTAGTGATAATATTTCAAATAACAAAACACAAACAGTAAAACTACCTAATAAAGAACTTGGAAACTACAATGGAAGAATATTAATGTTAGAAGCAAATAAAATTAAGTTTGTATATAAAGGAGAAATAAACACAGATTTAACAACATTAAAAATAGACATAAATGAAGCTTCAAGAGAATACATAAAAGGAAACATAGTAATAGCAGAATGGATAAATGGAGTAGCATATGAACCAGAAGGCTCGCCAAAAATGACATTAAAATCAACAGATGGACAATACAGTCAAGAAATGTATGTAAGACATGATGGAGGACTAAACTACTACTATGACAGAGTAATCTATAACTTAGATACAACAAAAGAATACTACATAGAAGTAGAATTAACAGGAAAAAATAATATAAGTGATAAAAAGAAACAAATAGCAAATATAAGAAAGCAAGAAGATATAGGAGAACTAAACAACAAACAAATGATAGTAGAAAATAACATACTAAAATTCCAAGCAAGTAGCGATAGCTATATAGGAGAAATAAACACAGATTTAACAACATTAAAAATAGACATAAATGAGGCTGGAAGAGAATACATAAAAGGAAATATAATAATAGCAGAATGGATAAATGGAATAGCAAATGAACCACAAGGCTTACCAAAGATGACACTAAAATCAACAGATGGAACATATTCACAAGAAATGTATGTAAGACACGAAGGAGGACTAAACTACTATTATGACAGAGTAATTTATAACCTAGATACAGCAAAAGAATACTACATAGAAGTAGAACTAACAGGAGAAAACAACATAAGTGACAAAAAAATACAAATAGCAAATATAAGACCTCAAAGAAATATAGGAAAACTAAATAATAAAGAAATGATAGTAGAAAATAATAAACTAAGATTCCAAGGAAATGAATATATAGGAGAAATAAACACAGATTTAACAACATTAAAAATAGACATAAATGAAGCTAGAAGAGAATACATAAAAGGAAATATAATAATAGCAGAATGGATAAACGGAGTAGCATATGAACCACAAGGCCTACCAAAAATGACATTAAAATCAACAGATGGAACATATTCACAAGAAATGTATGTAAGACATGATGGAGGACTAAACTACTATTATGACAGAGTAATCTATAACCTAGATACAACAAAAGAATACTACATAGAAGTA
>CALXUW010000099.1 GCA_944391795.1 uncultured Clostridia bacterium | reverse complement strand
AACATCTTTTGGCAAATTAGCAGGTATCATTGTTCTTGACTCTTGATTTTTATATTTTGCATCATATGTATAAAATTCTTCTGCAGGTTTTATTTCTCCTACACAAGATGCAATTACTTCTTCATTTCCAAGTACTGCACATTCAACTTCTTTTCCTATTATTCCTTCTTCAATTAATATTTTATTATCGAATTTTGAGGCATATTTTATACATTCTTCTAATTCTTTTGTATTTAAAGCTTTTTTTACACCTACACTTGATCCAGAGTTAGATGGTTTAACAAACATAGGAAATTTTATTTTTTCTACTATTTTTTTAGATATTTCTTTTAAGTCTAATATTGTTTCATCAAAATTTTTATCTACATATATATACTTTTCATTATATTTTCTAATATAAACATATTTTGTTTGATTTAAATTTGCTTTTTCAAAAATTATTTTTGTATATACTTTATCCATTCCTGTACTTGATGCTAAAACATGACATCCTACATATGGAATTTTTAATAATTCAAGTAGTCCTTGAATTGTTCCATCTTCTCCATAAAGGCCATGTAAAACTGGAAATACTATGTCTAATTTTTTTAAATACTCAAATACATTTTGTATTTTTTTAATATTTTCTATTTTACTTCCTAGCGTAATTTCATTTTCATCTTCTAGATATTCATACCAAATACCTTCTTTGCTAATATAGATTGGATATATATCAAATTTTTGCCTATCTAAATTTTTTAAGATTGAATTTGCAGATATTGAAGAAACCTCATTTTCTGTTGACATTCCTCCAAATATTACTCCTAGTTTTATTTTTTCCATTTTTATACCTTCTTCCTTTTTGTTTGTTTAAAAATTTGTATCTTTTTTTAATATTAAATTAGTTACTTAATATTTCATTAGTTTCTTTGGCTAGCTCGAAAAATTTCATTGCATTTGAAGCTTTAAATAAAATTACTGTGTTTGGTTTTATTATATCTTTTAATTTTTCTACTATTTTATCTTTATTTTCAAAATAATATATATTTTCTTCTTTCATACCATTTTTCTTTGCAGATTCTATTATATATTTTGAATTTTCACCACTACATATTAATATATCTATATTGTTTTTACAAACTTCTTTACCTACTTTTTCGTGTAATTCTTTTGAAAAATCTCCTAGTTCAAACATATCTCCTAATACTGCTATTTTTGTTGTTCCTTCATATTTTGATAAAGTTTTTAAACTAGCTTGCATTGATTCAAAACTTGCGTTGTATGCATCATTTATTATTTTTATTCCATTTTTTAGGTTTGCAATATCCATTCTCTTTTTGGTAAGTTCAAATCCTTTTATTCCTTCTAATATTTTATTTGTATCTATGTTTAGTATCTTTGCAACCGCAATAGCTGATAATGCATTTGAAACAAAATGTTCTCCTGCAACTAAAAGTTCTACATTCATTTGCTCTTCTTTAGTTTCACAAATAAAGTTACTACTTTCTTCTTCTAATTTCAAATTTTTAGCATTAAAGTCACTTTTATTTTTTATTCCATATGTATATATTTTGTTATTATTTTTGTTTTTTTCATACCATTCATGTAATAGGTCATTATCATTATTTATTACTACATATGCATTTTTATTTCCTTCTAATATTTCTAATTTTGCTTTTAATATATTTTGCCTTGAACCTAAATTTCCTATGTGTGATGTTCCTATGTTTGTGATTACACATATGTCTGGTTTTGCAATATTTGAAAGTAATTTTATTTCCCCAAAATGATTCATTCCCATTTCTAATACAAGGGTTTCTTCATCTTTTAATTTTAAGATAGTAAAAGGTAAACCTATATTGTTATTATTATTTCCTATGGTTTTTAGGGTTTTGTATTTTTTAGAAATAACACTTGCTATTATGTCTTTTGTACTTGTTTTTCCTACACTTCCTGTTATTGCAATTACTGGTATATTATATAGACTTCTTTTTAGTTTGGCAATTTCATATAATGCTTTTAATGTGTCTTCTACTATTATTATGGTTTTTCCTTTAAAATTTTCTTTTTCTTCTTTTGTGATTTCTATATTTGATATTATTACTGAGCTTGCTCCATTATTTAAAGCTTCTTTCCAAAATTTACTTCCATCAAATTTTTCTCCTTTTATTCCTATATAGACATCATCTTTATTTATTGTCCTTGTGTCTTTTGAAAAATTATTACATACTAAATTTTCATTACCTATTATTAGTTTTCCATTTGTTACTTTTATAATATCTTTTACTAGTAATTCTTTCATTTTTATTTCACCTCAAATTTATTTGTTTTATTATATGTCTTATTTTTAATTTAATCAATATTTCATTATTATTTTTTATTCTATTATATTCTTTTTTAAAAAATAGTATTCCTTTTTAAGCATATATATAAATGAGCCATCTAAACTTAAAATGGCTCATTACTTTTAAAAAAACTATTTTTCAACTGCTCTATTTGCTATTTCTATTGCTTTTGTTACTATATTTCCGCAGTCTTTTGAAGAAACGTTTGCCCAGCTTCCTCCTGCTTGTTTTACTTGTTCATATACTCCTAATTCTTTTGCTATTTCTTCTCTTAAATTTTCAGATATTAATTTACTATTTCTAGACATAACATCCTCCTAATAAATTAAATATTTATAATGTAAAACTTTTTTTATGTTTTACACTATTATTATTTACTTTTTTTTTAATTTTATTTGACATTTTTTTTACTTTTATAACTTTTTTTGCTAAAATATGATATAATTAATTAGATATTATTACAAAGGGAGAAAATCGATGTCAACTAAAAATATTTCTTTAGAAAACGAAGTAAGTAATATAAAAGAAAAAGATGTAGAAAAACAAGAAAATAAAAACGAAACTACAAAATTAGAAGAAAATGAAGTAAAAACTCAAAATGAAGTTATAAAAGATGAAAATAATTCTAATACTTCTAATAAAACAATAAATGATACTAAATATGTGCCAAATAATTATGTGCCAGCTGAAAATAACTCAAAAAATGATGTAATGTCAAATTTTACTATATTTGTTATTTTATTTATAATTGTTTTGCTAATATTATTTGCTGGATTTACACTTTATAACATGTTTAATACTAATATTATTAATGGAGTTTCTATTAAAGGATTAGATGTTTCTAATTTAAGTAAATCAGATGCTAAGTATCAATTGGATAATTATATTGCAAATTCTCTTCCTCAGGAAATAAAATTAAAACATAATGAATATGAAACAACTATTTCTCTTTCACAAATAGGTGTATCTTTTGATACAAAAAAAGCTTCAAATTATGCATATGATATAGGAAGAAAAGGGAATATATTTGAAAATAATCTTACAGTTTTATCTACTTTATTTGGACATATAAATATTGAGCCAACTTTAAATCTTGATGAAGAACAACTTAAGAAAAATTTAGAAGATATTTCTTTAGAACTTCCTGATGGAGTTTTGCAAAGTAGCTATTATATTGAAGGTAATAATTTAATTATTACCTCTGGAAAGGAAGGAAATGTAGTTGATGTAGAAAAAACTATTGAAGCTATTAAAAATTCAATTTCTACCTTTTCATGTAAGGATTCTCCTGTTGAGTTAGTTGTAAGAACTGAAGCTCCAGATAGTATAGATTTGGAAAAAATATATAATGAAATTTATAAAGAACCAGTAGATGCTTATTATACACAAAATCCATTTACTGTTTACCCTTCAGAAAATGGTTTAGACTTTAATATTTCAATGGATGAAGCCAAAAATATTATTTTCTCAGAACAAAAAGATGAATATACAATTCCTTTAAAAACATTAACTCCAAATGTTACTACAAATATGATAGGAACAGAGGCTTTCCCTGATTTGCTTTCATCTTATTCTACAAATTATTCTACAAGGGATAAAGACAGAACAACTAATTTGATTTTAGCTGCAAATAAGATTAATGGAACTGTTGTTATGCCAGGAGAAACATTTTCTTATAATAAAGTTGTTGGTGCAAGAACAATAGCTGCTCGGATATAAAGAAGCTCCTATTTATGTTTCTGGACAGGTTGTAGATGGACTAGGTGGTCGGAATTTGTCAAATAACTTCTACTTTATATAATGCTGTTGTTTATGCAAACTTAGAAGTAACTCAAAGAAGTAACCATCAGTTTGTTCCTTCTTATGTAACAGCAAGTAGAGATGCAACTGTTGTTTATGGCTCAATTGATTTTCAATTTAAAAATAATAGAAATTATCCAATAAAAATCATGTGTTCTGTTTCAGGAGGAGTTGCTAAATTTCAAATATTTGGTTTGAAACAAGATGATGATTATGAAGTAGAAATTTCTTCTTATGAGACTGGAAGAACCTCAACTGCAATCTATTCTGAAGCATATAAAATACTAAAAAAAGATGGAAAAGTTGTAAGTAAAGAATTGATGTCTAAAGATACTTATAAAAGACATTAGATTAAATATTAATTGAGTTTGAGATTATTTTTAAGTCTCAAACTCAATATTTTTTTACATTGCCAGTGTTCCATTTGGTGTGTTGGTTATTATTAAAATATCTTCTTCTCTTCCATTTTGTGCATTTATATATACTAAAAATTCTTTATCATCTACTTTACCTTTAAACTCATAACACAATATCTCACTTTGCCATTGGGTTGGAATTACAGCTAGCCCTTCACTTTGGATTTGCAAATCTTTATTTAGAGTTTTTTTAGCTTCTTCTTTAGTTATTTTAACATTTGATATATCTCTTGAAGTGTGATTATTTAAATAACCAGTTGTTTCTATCCCTAAGACTTCGCCATTATCTAAGGCTACTTTTACCTTTATTAAATCTGGATACATTATGACATTATCTTGCATATAAGCATAGTTTATAGTAACTATTCCATCTTGTTTTAAATAATAGGTTTCTTTCATATTTTGAAAACCTTTAGAATTTAAAAATTCTTTTCCTTTTTTATTTGCTTCTTCTTGAGAAATTATTTCTGAGCTAACCTCTCTATCGGTATTCATATATACAATATGTCCACCTTTTTTAGAAATAGATATATTTATATTTTGATCATTATTGTTTTTTATATAAAAATCATAAACTGGTATTGTTGCATTTTCTGATAAACCTAAATTTGAAATTTCTTTTATATTATTATTCCCTATAAATTCTTCTACTTTTTTTCTTGCATTTTCCCCAGATATATCTTCTCCTGTTAGTCCTTTTTTTTCGGTACTTGTCAAATGTTCTGAATATGCACCATCATATATTAACCCAGAGTATTCATGAAAGTTTTCTTCTAAATTACTAAAGCTTTCTTTTGAAATATTGTCTACTTGCTGTGCAAAGGCTACTGTTCCCTTTTTAGTTAATTCTCCCCAACTAAATCTGCCTGTATTTAAATCTTCGGATAATTGATTTAAGGTGTTTTCAAGTTCTACACTATATCCGTGTAAATCTTTTAAATTTTTTAAATCTTCATCTGTTAGGCTTTCATTATATATATTTTTTCTAGAAAGAGAGTAGCTATAATCACTTACTTGATTTAAAAATTTTTCTGTATTAGATAATTCTTGACTTTCTATTGGTAGTCTTGCTAAATAACTTTGTGCTAAATTTGCTTCTCTCCAAAGATGTGTTAGAGTTTCTGCTCCATGTTCTGGAGTTGATGATATTAATGATTTTGCTAAATATGTTTCCACATTTTGCACATAATCTACTAATTCATAAAATGCCATATTATATGAATTTTCTGAAGCCTGATGATATTCTCTTTGTTTTTTATATAAAATTACTCCAAGTATTGCAACTATTATTAATAAAACACATATCACACTTAACATATGTCCTTTTTTTAGCCTATTTTTCCAATCTACTAATTTATTCATTTTTTAATTCCTCCTTACTTACAAAAACGATGTTTCCCTATTGTTTTTACATGTGGTCTAGACCATATCCACTTATTTGTTGCTGTATCTGGGTTAAAATAATATATACATCCGTCCAGTTGGATCCCAACCGTTCATAGCATCTCTTGCTGCTTTGTATACTGTTGAGCCTTCATCTATTGGTACATTTATCTGACCATCTGCAACAGCTGTAAAAGCTCCTGATTGATAGATTACCCCTGCAATTGTATTCGGAAATTGTGAGCTTTTTACTCTATTTAATATAACTGCCCCTACGGCTACTTGTCCTTCATATGGCTCACCTCTTGCTTCTCCGTTTATTGCTCTTGCCATTAGTTGTATATCTGATGTATTAGAACTTGCTGCATAACTTACATTTTCTTTTGAGACTTCATCTTTTAATGTCATTATAGCTAAAATTATTAAAGTTAATATTAATGATAGACAAAATAATTTTATAAAATTTTTCAAAATATCACCTTTTTCTTTTTATTCTTTTTTAATTATTTTGTGTTTTTATAAAAAAAATATTCCATTTTTTGAAATTTTATTTTTTTTGTGATAAAATTATTTAAAAATAAAAGGAGAATTAATTAAAAATGAAAAAAGTTCTAATTTTTTATGCATCTTATGGAGGTGGACATTTAAACGCTGCTAAATCTATATATGAATGTATGTTAAATTGTTATCAAAATATAGATGTAGAATTAATAGATTGCATGAAATATGTTAATAAAACCATTGAAAAAGTTACAACTGCAGCATATAGAGAAGCTGCCAAAAAAGCACCTTGGGTTTGGGGAAAAATTTATAATGATTCTCAAAAAGGTCCTTTAGCCCATTTATCTTCTCGTTCTAATAAAATAATGGCTATTAAATTATTAAAATTATTAAGAGAAAAAAATCCTAGTTTAATAGTTTCTACACATCCTTTTGGTAGTCAAATGTGTAGCTATTTAAAACGAAAAGGAAAAATTCAAAGTAAAATAGCAACAATAATGACCGATTTTGCTCCACATGACCAATGGCTTGTTGGACATGATTTTACAGATTTTTATTTTGTTGCACATCAAAAAATGAAAGATTATTTAATTTATAAAAACATCCCTGAAGATAAAATTTTTGTAACAGGAATCCCTTTATCTAACAGATTTTTGCAAAAATATAACAGAAAAGAAATATTAAATGAATTTAATCTGCAAGATAATATTAAAAATATTTTATTTTTTGGCGGTGGAGAATTTGGTCTAGGTAAAACTAGAACTTTTGAAATTTTTGAAAGTTTTGTTAAATCCTCTTCAAATATGCAAATAATTGCAATTGCTGGGAAGAATGAAAAAATGAAATTAGCTTTTGAAAAAATTGTAGATGAAAATAATGCTAAAAAAAATGTAAGAGTTTTAGAGTTTACAAATAAGGTGCCAGAATTAATGAGCATTTCTGATTTAGTTGTAACAAAACCTGGTGGTATGACAACTACAGAAAGTTTGGCTTCTAATTTACCTATGATAATAATTAATCCAATTCCTGGTCAAGAAGAAGAAAATGCTGAATTTTTAGAAGAAAAAGGTATTGCTATTTGGATTAAAAAAAATTCAGATGTTACACAAATACTTACAGATCTATTTTCTAATTCTCATAAATTAGAAGAAATGAAAGAAAATACTAAGCTTTTAGCCAAACCTAATTCTACTAAAGATATCTGCGACATACTTTTAAAAGACTTGTAATTTAGATTTTTAAAAAATAAAGGATTAATAATATTATATTTTTAGTTACTTTTTATTAACTTTAAATATATTTAATATTAATCCTTTATTTTTATCTCTTTAGAACTCTTTTAAATTTGAAATTATTACATACATTTTATTTACAGCTCTCTTCTACCTTCTAATGCCTTAGTTAATGTAATTTCATCTGTATATTCTAAATCTCCACCAACTGGTATTCCGGTGTGCTATTCTTGTTACTTTTATTCCTAAAGGTTTTATTAATTTAGACAAATACATTGCTGTAGCTTCTCCTTCTACTCTAGGATTTGTTGCCAAAATTACTTCCTTTACTTTTCCATCCATAAGCCTAGCTAAAAGCTCTTTTATTTTTATATCATCTGGCCCAATTCCGTTCATTGGAGAAATTGAACCATGTAAAACATGGTAAACTCCTTGAAATTCATGTGTTTTTTCCATAGCTATTATATCTCTTACATCTTCAACTACACAAATTACACTTTCATCTCTTTTTGGATTTGCACAAATAAAACAAGGGTCAGTATCTGAAATATTAAAACACTTACTACAATATTTTAAATTTTTCTTGGCATTAACAATTGAAGAAATAAATTCATTTGTCTCTTCTTCTGTACTATTTAAAATATAAAATGCAAGTCTTGCGGCTGTTTTATGACCTATACTTGGCAATTTTTCAAAACTTTCTATTAATTTTTCAATTGATGGCGAATATAATGACATCTTAAAATTCCTCCAATTTAAAACATTTAAATACAGGTATATTTTAAATTTATACCTGTTTTAATTTTATATTATTTCATTTTACATAAATCCTGGTATATTAAATTTTCCTAAACTATCTGCTGTTGCTGAATCTACTTTTCTTAAAGCCTCATTAACACATGTTAGTATTAAATCTTCTAACATTTCAACATCATCTGGGTCTACGGCTTCTTTTTTTATTTTTATTTCTTTTATTACTTTTCCTCCAGTAACTTTTACATTAATTGCTCCGCCTCCTGCTGATGCTTCAAATTCTTTTGTTGCAAGCTCTTCTTGTGATTTTTCCATATCTTGTTGCATTTTTTTAGCTTGTTTCATTAAGCTATTTATGTTCATACCTCCAAATGATCCCATTCCTCCTGGAAATCCACCTTTTTTTCCCATTTTAAATTCTCCTTTCATTTTTTAATTAATTGTTTTTTATTTTTTTAATTAATTATTTTATTATTTATTTTAATTAATTATTTTTTTTATTTATTTTTAATTAATTATTTTATTATTTATTTTTAATTAATTATTTTTTTTATTTATTTTTAATTAATTATTTTATTATTTATTTTTAATTAATTATTTTTTTATTTTTTTAATTAATTATTTTATTATTTATTTTAATTAATTATTTTTTTTAATTAATTATTTTATTATTTATTTTTAATTAATTATTTTTTTATTTATTTTTAATTAATTATTTTATTATTTATTTTTAATTAATTATTTTTTTATTTTTTTTAATTAATTATTTTTTTAATAAGATGTGTCCCAAAGTGGACAAAATGTCCAATTGGGAAACGTCCCAAATTGCCCCTAATCGCCCCGAATTGTTCTATTCTATTATGTTGAATGGTATATCTGATTGGTTGGCTAGGTCTTTTAGGTTTTCTTCTGTTGTTATTTTATGCATTTTTTCTGAGTTTGATATATATTTTATTTGCATTGGTTTTCCTGATGCTATTGAGATTAGGTTTGTTAGTTCTTTGATGTTTTCTTGTTTTTCTAATACTGCTTTTCCAAATGGGGTCATTCCGTTTGGAAATTCTATTCCTACTGTCATGTCGTTTATTTGGGTTGCTTTTGTTCCTATTAAATTTGTGTATAGTACTATTTTTCCGTTTTGTTTTAGCTCGTTTACTATTTGTGGCCAATATTCTTCTGTTTTGCTTGGATATTTTTTTGCTTGTGTTCTTTTTTCTCCATGTTTTTCTTCTATTGAATAGTTATTTGGTACGAATGTTGATTTAACTATTGGCTCAGTTTTTGGTAGATTGTTTGATCTTAGATTGCTATTTGAATTTATATTATTTTGTGTGTTTGCAAGAATTCCTACCCCTGATTTTAGATATTTTTCTATTTTTTCTACTCGTTCTTCTAGGTTTGATTCTATTTTTGCTTGTTTATTACATAGTTTTATTATTCCTGCTTGAAATATTATTGTTTTTTGTGTTGACCATTTAATTTCATTTTCTAGTTCTGATAGTTTGTATATTAGATCTATTAAGTCTTCTTTTGAAACTTCTTTAGATATTTCTTTTATTTTTTCTATTTCTTCTTCAGTGTATAAGTCTAGTTTGTTTGATGTTTTGTATACTAGTATATCTTTTATATATTTTATAATTTCCCAAATAAAGTTTGTTATGTCCTTTCCTTCATTTGTGATTTCATCTATACTTGCTAGTGCTTTTTCTATATCATATGTAATTAAAGCCTTGCTTAAGTTATGTACATATGTTATTTTTGGTATTCCGACTAGTTCTTTTACTTTGTCTTCATCTATTTTATTTATACCGTCTTGCACACATCTTTCTAGTATTGATAAGGCATCTCTCATTGCTCCTTCTGCTAATACTGCAATTATGTTTAAAGCTCCTTTAGTTATTTCTATATTTGATTCTTTTGTTACTATTTCTAATCTTTTTATTATATTCTCATTTGATATTCTTTTAAAATCAAAACGTTGACATCTTGATAATATTGTTGCAGGTAGTTTTTGTGGTTCTGTTGTTGCTAATATGAATTTTACATGTTCTGGTGGTTCTTCTAGTGTTTTTAATAGTGCGTTAAAGGCTCCTGTTGATAACATATGAACCTCGTCTATTATATATACCCTATATTTTGCTTTAGTTGGAAGAAAATTTACTTCATCTCTTATACTTCTTATGTCTTCTACACTGTTGTTAGATGCTGCATCCATTTCAACAATATCTGTTAGAGATCCATCAATAGCACCTTTGCAGATTTCACATTTATTGCATGGTTCTCCGTCTTTTGGATTTAAACAGTTTATCGCTCTTGCAAGTATTTTGGCACTTGAGGTCTTTCCTGTTCCTCTTCCTCCACTTAATAAATATGCATGTCCAACTCTATTTGCTATTATTTGATTTTTTAGTGTTTTAGTTATATATTCTTGCCCCACCATTTCTGAAAATGTCATTGGTCTAAATTTTCTATAAAGAGCTGTGTACCCCATATTTCTCACATCCTTTATACTATAAAAAATGGCTGATACTCAATCTCTCTATGGAAAGACTCCACATAAAGATATCTACTTATTGCTGCTTCCTTCCGGACCTGACAAGATTCATAGGTCTTTATTGGATTCTCTCCATACAAAGATTAAGCTCAAACCATTTGTATTATATAATGAAATTGATTTTTTATCAAGTAATATTTAAAAAATATATTAAAAAATGAAAATTTGCTTTTAACTTTTCAATTAACTTAAAAAAAGAAATTCTACTTAGTTTTGTTCTCTTTTAAATACTATATCTTCTAAATCTGTTATTTCTTTTGAGGCTGTTCCATTTTCTACTACGCCTTCTACTGGTAAATCAATTGTTACGGTTGTTTTATATTCTTTTCCACTTTCTAAATTAATTTTTAAATCAAATGATATTTTCTCTTTTAGTGTTTCTTCTGTTATTCCTGCTTTTTTTAATAATTCACTATGATTTACTTCATCATCATTTGTTGTATATTTAGTTAAATTATCATTTGATACTCTAAATGCAATGACTCCCCCTTGATTTGATATTTTTAGTTGTTTTAGGTTAGATTCTAAATCTCCTAAATATTCTAAATTTTGTACCTTATTTTCTTCTTTGTTTTTAAAGATAACTTTTTCTTCTTGACTATCTGGTTTATATATATTCACATTTTTTTGTTCTTTAGTTTCTACTTTTATATTATCTATATTTATTGATTTTATTATTTCTGTTTTATCATAATTTTCATTTTTGCTAATATATAAATAAATATCATTACTTTGATATACTTGAAATGCCCATTTTGTATCTACCACTTCTGAATCTAATCCTTCTTGGGTACTAATTATTGAAATTTTTGATAGCTTAAAAGGCATATTTTTTTCGCCCTCAACATTATATTGTAAAATTATTATTCCTACGACAAATAAAATTACTGCTATAATTATAATTATCATACATAGATGAAATGATTTTTTATTTGTTAAATTTTTAATTTTATCTTTTATCATTTATTCCTCCACTTTTTTATTTGTATCTTTTTGCTTCTTTTTTGCTATTCTTAATTCTTTGAAAAATTTTTTTAATATTTTTTCACATTCTTTTTTCATGACTTCTTTTTCTACTTCTACTTTATGATTAAACTGATAATCTTGCAACAAATTAAGTACTGAACCACATGCTCCTGTTTTTTCGTCTAAGCTTCCGTATATATATTTTTTTTATTCTAGAATTTATTATTGCTCCTGCACACATTGAACATGGTTCTAATGTTACATACATTTCACAATCTAGCAATCTCCAAGAATTCAGTTTTTTGCTTGCCTTTTGTATTGCAATTATTTCTGCATGTTTTGTTGTATCATTTTTTGATTCTTTTAAATTATGTGCTCTTGCTATTATTTTGTCGTCTTTTACTATCACGCATCCTACTGGCACTTCTTTTTTTTCATATGCTTTTTTTGCTTCTTTTAGTGCTTCTTTCATATATTTTTCTTGCATTTTTACCCTCTTTTTACTTGTTTTATAGAAATATTTTATAATATTTTTGGCATTTTGTAAATAGATTAAATCTTCTTCTTCTTTACTTAAAATTATGATTTTTTTTATATTCTTCATACAATCCCCCTTACTTACGAATATATATTCTTTTTTGAGCTCGATATTATTCTACAATATTCGACATATGAAATGCCAGTGGCCACTATGAATTTTTTATAAATTTTTTGTTTTTATTTTATTTAATAATATAATTTTTACTAAAAAACGGTATAATAAAAAGCCATTTAAACAAATGACTTTTTTAAAAATAAACATGGTGTGCCCAGAGGGACTCGAACCCCCATCGGCCGCTTAGGAGGCGACTGCTCTATCCTGCTGAGCTATAAGCACATAATTAGGTTCTTAATTATCAAGCTTATTATAATATAATCCGCCCAAAAAAGCAATATTCTTTCTAATTTTCATTTAAGATACTTTTTAGTGGTAGATTTTTATTTTTTTAATACCACATATTTTCTTGTACTTGACAAGTTCTGATATAATATTTATGGTGATTTAATATGCAGAGAATTTTAAGTTATATGAGAAAAGCTATCGAAGAATATAAAATGATAGAAGAAAATGACAAAATTGCTGTTTGTTTATCTGGTGGAAAAGATTCAATTACAATGCTTCATGCATTCAAGTCATTGCAAAGATTTTATCCTAAAAAATTTGAATTAATTGCTATTAGTATAGATCCTGGATTTGAATTTTTTGATATAGATTTTTTAAAAAATATTTGCAATAATTTAGATATTCCACTTTTTATAGAAAAAAGTAATGCTAAACAAATAGTTTTTGATATTAGAAATGAAAAAAATCCATGTTCATTATGTGCAAACTTACGTAGGGGTGTTATAAATTCTATTGCGATAGAAAAAGGTTGCAATAAAATTGCTTTAGGGCATAATCAAGATGATGTACTAGAAACTTTTTTACTAAATCTTTTATATACTGGAAATATTGGAACATTTGCTCCTGTAAGTTATATGGACCGTTCCAAAATAACTTTAATTAGACCTTTAGTTTTTACTCCTGAAAAAGAAATTAGAAGATTTGTTAGAAAAAATAATATAGAAGTTATGAAAAAAGTTTGCCCAATGGATGGTACATCTAAAAGAGAAGATATGAAAAACTTGATTATTAATTTATCAAAAGATATTCCTATGTTAAGAGCTAATTTATTTGGCGCTATTAGAAGAAATCTTGATGACTGGAAGGGAAAATAAATTTTTATACAATTTAAATAAAAAAATCCTATAATAAATTTTATTTATAGGATTTTTTTATTCTTTTTAATTTTTTATATATAAATTATTTAATTATTTACAAAAATATTTTTTTATTTTACTTAACTAATTTTAACATTGCTTCTTTTAATTCTTCTAATTTTTTATTAGCTTCTTCATTTGTATTTGCTTTAATTCCCATATATAATTTTATTTTTGGCTCTGTTCCAGAAGGTCTTACACAACACCAACTATTATTTTCTAATTCATAGTATAAAACATTTGATTTTGGAAGACCTGTTTTTGTAATTTCACCTGTTTTTAGGTCTTTTACTATGTCTTCTTCTATATCTTTAAATGTAAGCACATTATATTCACCTATTTTTTCAATAGTTGTTTTTCTTAAATTTGCCATCATGTCTTTTATCTCTTGTGCTCCTTTTGCACCTTCTCTTACTATTGAAACTTGTGTTTCTTTGTAATATCCATATTTTTCATAAATATCTATCATCGCATCCCAAAGAGTTTTTCCTTTTGAAGCATAATAACAAGCTGCTTCGCAAAGTGCCATTACAGCTGCAATGCCGTCTTTGTCTCTTGCATAATCTCCAATTAAGCAACCATAACTTTCTTCAAATCCAAATACATATGTTTTGTCTTTTTTCTCCTCTGCTTTTTTCATAACAGCACCTATATTTTTAAATCCTGTTAGAACTTCAATACATTCTAAATTGTAGTTTTTAGCGATGGCTTTTGTTAAATTTGAAGAAACTATTGTTGTAATTATCATTCCGTTTGCTGGCAATATATTTTTTTCTTTCATTTGTGAAATTCTATATTCTGCAATAAGTAATGCTGACATATTTCCAGTATACCCCATATATTTTCCTGTTTTTGAATCTTTTGCAAATATTCCTAATCTATCAGCATCTGGGTCTGTTGCTAATACAACATCAGCATCTTCTTTTTTTGCTAGCTCTAATGCTAATTTAAAGGCTTTTGGATCTTCTGGGTTTGGATAATCAACTGTTGGGAAGTTTCCATCTGGATCTTTTTGCTCTGGTACTACATATACATTTTTCATTCCTAATTCTTTTAATAGTCTTTCAACTAATGTATTTCCTGTTCCATGTAATGGTGTATATACTACTTTTAATTTTTTTCCTTGTTCTTCCATAATTTTAGGATTTAGTATAGAGCTTTTTAAAACATTTAGGTATTTTTCATCCATTTCTTCTCCTATAAAGTTTAATAAGCCTTTGTTTATTGCTTCTTCTTTTGATATTTCTTTTATTTCATTAAAACTTTTCACTTCTCTTACTTTATTTATTATATCTTTATCCATAGGACTTACAATTTGTGCACCATCATCCCAGTATACCTTATATCCATTATATTTTGGTGGATTATGGCTAGCTGTTATCATAACTCCTGCTGTACAACCTAAATTTCTTACGGCAAATGATAATTCTGGTACAGGTCTTAAATTTTGAAATAGATATGCTTTTATTCCATTTGCACATAATATTAAAGCAGTTTGCATGCTAAATTCTTTTGACATTTTTCTTGAGTCATAACTAATTACTACACCTTTATCTTGAGTTTTTTGTTCTAAGATATAATTTGCAAGACCTTGTGTTGCCTTTCCTACTGTATATTTATTCATTCTGTTTGTTCCAGCTCCAATTATTCCTCTTAAACCTGCTGTTCCAAATTCTAGTTCTTTATAAAATCTATCTTCTATTTCTTTTTCATCATCTTTTATTGATAATAATTCCTTTTTTGTTTCTTGGTCAAATTCTTCTCCTTCACACCATTTTTTGTATTCTTCTTTATAACCCATTCTTCTTTTCCTTGTATAATATACTAAACATTAATATATTACACTTGCCTTTCTCCATTAATTATTTTATTTTTATTTTAAAAATTTTGGTTTAATGGTACCTTTATTTTTTATTTAATTTTTAAAGGCCGAATTTTGAAAAAGTTTTTTTCAATATTCAACCTCCTTTTAATATTTTTTATTTTAATCTAAATTATAAAATTTCTTATATAAATTTCTTGCAGTTTTAGGGCAATCTACTCCTGCAGCGTCTGAATTTTTTACTGGTGCAAATTCTTCTTCTCTTTTTACTCTAAGTACTGCCATTTCATCTACACTTCCGAATGCATCGAATAAAAATGCTTCAAATTTGTATGCATTAGGAGAATCTGGTACTACTAAATTTCCATCTTTATCTATATATTTTGCTTTTTTAAATGCTACATGATATGGTAGTGGATTTGCTCCCATTCTTTCTATTGCATCTACACTAAATAGATTGCAAAGTATGTGTGATTCTCCATATAATAATTCACCATTTTCGTCTGTTGCTTCTGCCATGTCCTCAGTTATTTCTGAATATTCTATAACATTTGGTTTTCCATTTCTTTTGCAAAATACTCCTACTTTTTCATGTGGATTAGCTTTTACAACTGATTTACATGCAACTGTTACTTTTTTGTCTATTGCTATTCCCATAAGTATAGGGTCAACCATTTTTACTAGGCAATTATCTACTCCTCCAATAAATGCCCATTCTATTCCCATTTGTTTCATTTTTTTGGTCATACCATTTTTTACAAGTGATTCATATATTCCTCCATGGCCATCTGCTGCTAGTTTTATTAATCCATTTTCTCCAATTAGTATTTTTCCTTCTGTATCTATCATTGGTAATTCTCCTTGCATGAAGAAAAAGATATTTTTATCTTTTTGGTAACCAAAAAATTTATGTTTTTCGAAAAATTCTACTGTTGCTTTATTGTTTTCTTTACTTGTCATTATAAACCATGGTATTGTTACATCATATTTTTTCCCTTCTTCTTTTAAATTATCACTTAATAATTCAAATAAAGATTTGTGTGAGTCAAGACCTATATCATATGTCCCTTTTGGTCCATTATGTCCTAATCTTGTTCCTTGTCCTCCTGCCATTGTTACGGCTGCAAGCTTTCCTTCTTTAATTGCTTTTTTCCCTATATTTTCATAATATTTATATTTTTCATTTAATTTAAATTTATCTAAATATTCAATTGGTGTTATTTCATCTTTATTATGTTTTGTTTCTTTTTTTGTACTATTATATAAGCTATTTATTAAATCAAAATCTATATTTTCTATTTCATCTAGTAATGCTTTTTTTCCTGTTTCGTCTAATCTGTCATATTGGTTTAATAAATGCTCTTGGTGATATTTGCTTAATATTGCTTTTGCATTCTCTAATCTCCTTAGGTCCATATTATCTCTTCCTTTCTTATAATAAAATAAATACAGATATTTTATTATCTGTATTATATTTATACACTATTTTTTTTAAATTATCAACAGTTTATTTGGAATTTTTAGATTTCTTTTATTACGGATTTTTATGTTATTTCTTCTTCTTTTATTTTATAATTTTCCTATCTCTCTTTCTCCGCTAGTCCCTAGGATTTTTTTGTATTTATCCATTATATTGTTCATGTTTTTTCCAACTTCTTCTATATCATAACAATCTATTATTTTTACATTGTTTCTATTATTAGTCCATTTTTCTATATTTTCATTTACATTTTTTATATAGTTTTCTTTTCCTTTTATAAAAATGACTATATCTTTTTTATTATTAACTTCATTTTTTATTTGTTTAAATTTTCCTAAGTTATCGTTTTTCCAATTTAATTTTAAAATTTTTTCTTTCTTTTCTTCAGAAAAATTCATTTTTGATAATAAATTTTTCATTGTTTCTTCTAAATTGTTTTCTGTTAGTATTAAAATTTGTCCGTTATTTTCTATTTTCTTTTCTATATATGGTAAACTAATCATTTCAAAGTGATAATCACTTGCATAGAATGTACATGTCTTTTCTTTAGTTTCTTTCACTAGATTCATTAAAAATCATCCCTTTCAATTAACCATAAATCATACGGAATCTTGCTTTTGTGCTTTCTGCTTACTGGTAAATTTTACCATTTCTTTACAAATATGTCAAGAATATTTCAAATAAAATTCATCGTTTTTTTTCGACACTTTCTTAAAGAAAAAATATTTTTTTAGTTTATTTTCCATAAGTTTTAAAAAAATGTATAATTTTTTCAATATTGTCAACAATTAATATAAAAGATTATTTTTTCAAAAAAAGTTTTTAGGAGGTAACATATGAAAAAAATATTAAATTTATTTAAAAATCCCAAAATAAAAATGATTATTATTTTAAGTTTTTTACTTTTTATTTATACATCTATTTGTGCTATTTCTTACGCACAAAACGTTTCTACTGATATTGCCAATAGTGTTTTTAGGTTACATGTAATAGCAAATAGTGATACTCCACAAGATCAAGATTTAAAATATAAAGTACGTGATAACTTATTAAAATATATGAATGAAATTTGTGCAAATTGCGTAACCAAGCAAGAAGCTATAGATTTAGTAAACAAAAACAAGAATAAATTTGGACAAATAGCAGAAGATACTATTAAAGAAGAAGGTTATTCATATAATGTAAATATTAAAATAGGTAATTTTCAATTTCCTACAAAAAATTATGGCGATATTTCTTTACCTGCTGGATATTATGATGCTCTAAGAGTGGAAATTGGAGAAGCTAAAGGTCAAAACTGGTGGTGCGTAATGTTTCCTCCTTTATGTTTTGTTGATATTACATCTGGAGTCGTCCCTGAAGAATCAAAAGAACAGATGGAAAATAATTTATCCGAAGAAGAATTTGCATTAGTTTCTGATAAATCTGATCTTCAAATTCAGTTTAAATTTAAGTTACTTGAATTTTTAGGAAATAGTGGATTAATAACTGCCAAAAAATAACTTGCAATTCTATTTAGTTTATGGTATATTTTAATAATGTAATAGAGTGTAATAGTAATACACTCTTTTTTGATTAATATAGAGTAAAAAAACGGAGGTAATTTTATTGGAAAAATTAGTAGTTACAGGTCCTACACCTTTAAAAGGTGAAGTGACTATAAGCGGAGCAAAAAATGCAGCAGTTGCAATTTTACCTGCCACTCTTTTAATAGATGGAGTTTGTACAATAGAAAATATCCCAAATATTAGTGACATAAAAATTTCTTGTGAAATTCTAGAACAATTAGGCTCTAAAATAACTTGGAATAATAAAAATAGTATAACAATAGAGAATTCTAATCTAACTACTACAAAAGCACCTTTAGATTTAACTAGTAAATTTAGGGCTTCCTACTATATAATAGGAGCTATGCTTGGGAGAATGGGAGAAATTGAAGTTGGTATGCCTGGTGGTTGTAAATTAGGTGCAAGACCTATAGACCAACATATTAAAGGCTTTGAACTTCTTGGAGCTAATGTAACTGTTGAAAAAGGTACTATTTATGCTAAAGCTAAAAAGTTAAAAGGTTCTCCTATATATATGGATATAGTATCTGTAGGAGCTACAATAAATGTTATGATAGCAAGTGTTCTTGCAAAAGGTACAACTATTATAGATAATGCAGCAAAAGAGCCTCATATTGTTGATGTTGCTAACTTTTTAAATACTATGGGGGCTGATATAAGAGGTGCAGGTACAGATGTTATAAAAATAAATGGTGTAGAAAAATTACATGGAAACTCTACATATTCTGTCGTACCAGACCAAATAGAAGCAGGTACATTTATGCTTGCAGCGGTTGCAACAAGAGGAGATTTAATTATAAAAAATTGTATAACAAAACATTTAGAATCTATAACGGCTAAAATTATAGAAGTTGGTGCAAATGTAGAAGATAATGGTGATAGTATTCACGTATGGTGTAATAAAAGACCAAATAAAGCCAATATTAAAACTTTACCATATCCAGGTTTTCCAACTGATTTACAACCTCAAATGGGTGTTGTACTATCTTTAGCAAATGGAACTAGTATTATAAATGAAAGTATATGGGAATCTAGATTTCAATATACAGATGAATTAAATAAAATGGGTGCTAAAATAACTGCTCAAGGTAAAACCGCATTTTTTGAAGGAGTAAAAAAATTATATGGTGCCCCTGTATATTCTTCTGATTTAAGAGCAGGTGCTGCTTTAGTTATAGCAGGAACTGCTGCAAATGGAGTAACAGAAATATATAACCTAGAACATATTGATAGAGGCTATGAAAATATTGAGGATAAATTTAGAAAAATAGGAGCCAAAATCGAAAGAGTAAATGAATAAACAAAGGAAAGAAAGATTATGCTAAATTTTTGTAGTTTATATAGTGGTAGCAGTGGAAATAGTCTTTTTGTAGAAACTGCAAATACCAAAATATTAATTGATGCCGGTGTAAGTAGTAAAAAAATTGAACAATCTTTATTAGATATTAACGTAGACCCAAAAACTATTGATGCAATATTAGTAACTCATGAACATACAGATCATGTACAAGGTTTGGGGACTTTATCTAAGAAATTTGACTTGCCTGTTTTTGTTAATCAAGAAACATTAGATGCAATGCCAAAGCAAAAAGATAAAATAGCAGAAAAAAATATTAAAAAATTTATAGTATCTGATAAATTTTCAATTGGGGATTTAGAAATTAAACCTTTTTCTATCCCCCACGATGCTGCTAACCCTTGCGGATTTAGTATTTGGAAAGAAGATAAAAAAATAAGTATTGTAACAGACATTGGTCACATGACAAATGATATATTAAAAAATTTAGAAGAAAGTTTATTTATCATGTTAGAAGCCAATTATGACCCAGAAGTTTTAAGATGTTCTTCTTATCCATTTACTTTAAAATCAAGAATAGCAGGACCTACTCGGCCATTTATCAAATGAAATAGCTGGAAAAACTATATCATTTTTATTAAAATCAGGTTTAAAAAAAGCTATGCTTGGTCATTTAAGTAAAGAAAGTAATTTTCCAGAACTTGCTTATCAAACAGTTGTAGATGAATTAATTACAAGTAATTATGATGAAAATTCTTTTAGTTTAAGTGTAGCTTCTAGAAACTTACATAGTAATTTAATAAATATTTAAGGCGACTTCTTTTATGTCGTCTATTTATATTTTAAGGAGGATTTTTTATGCTAAATATTAATATTGTTTGTGTTGGGAAAATAAAAGAACAATATTTAAAAGATGCAATAAATGAATATTCAAAAAGACTTTCTAAATATTGCAAATTAAAAATTATAGAATTAACAGATGAAAAAATTCCAGATACATTAAATAACAATTTATCTGAAAAGATAAAATCCAAAGAATGTGAAAATATATTAAATCATGTAAATAAAGATTCTTATTTAATTGCTTTAGATTTACATGGTAAACAATTTACATCAGAAGAATTTTCTCAAAAATTGAATAATTTATCTATGGTAACAAGTAACATTACATTTATAATAGGAGGCTCTTTAGGATTAACTACTAATTTACTAGATTCATGCAAAGAAAAAGTTTGTTTTTCTAAAATGACTTTTCCTCACCAATTAATTAGAGTTTTTCTTTTAGAACAGATTTTTAGAGCTTTTAAAATCCAAAATAATGAAACTTACCATAGATAAATTTTAAATATATATATTATTTGTAGAGAAAATATTAATGATAGTACTAATTTAGGGGCAAACAAAAAAAATTAGTAAAGTATTGGGGAGAGTATTTTCTCTACAAATTTAAAAACGTAGAGTAATATTTTTAATAGTTATTTATTAATATTTAAATTTCTAATTTTTATTTTAAATATCTTTATAAATAATTATTTTATTATTTATTTTTTATCTTACTTTGGAGATAATTTTTTGAATTTTTTTAGTTAAAATTTGAATTATAATTTTTTTAACGATTAAAAAAATTGAAATGAATAAAATTATTTTGAAAAACATTAACTTGTCCTTTTCTTAAATAAATTTAATAGCATTATACATTATGTTTTCTAATTTGTCAACAAAAACTTTATGACAAAAATCGACATACTGCTACGCTAACAAGCATTCCGACCACATCTGCTACTAAGGCAGCTACCAAAACAAATCTTGTTTTTTTAATTTTTACAGAACTTGCATATATTGCTATTGTGTATAAAGTAGTTTCAGTCGACCCCATAATTGTAGATGCAATTATTCCTAAATTACTATCTACTCCATAATTTTTCATAATATCTGTAGCTATTGCAATTGAGCTACTTCCAGAAATCGGTCTTAGCATTGCAAGTGGCATAAGTTCACTTGGAAAATGTATTACATTTAAAATGGGTGTTAAAAAATGAATTATAATATCTAAAACACCAGAAGCTCTTAGGGCTCCTATTGCAACAAATAAACCAATTAAAGTAGGAAAAATACTTAAGACTATTTCTAAACCTTCTTTTGCCCCTTCTAAAAAATTATCAAAAATATTAGTTTTTTCGACAACTCCATATATAACAATTATTAATATAATAAGTGGCATCGCTAAATTAGATATAAAATTTATAATCTGCATCAATTTTTCTCCTTTTTGCTAAATTTAATTAATAATTTTGTTACAACTATTCCACAAGTAGCTGCACAAAAAGTTGCAACCCACACAGGAAAAACTATACTTGTCGGATTGCTAGAACCTAAAGAACTTCTTATAGCTATTACAGTTGTTGGTATTATTTGTATTGAGGCAGAATTTAAAACAATAAACATAATCATTGAATTTGAGAGTGTGTCTTTTTTTGGATTTTCTTTTTGCATCGTTTTCATTGCTTTTAGCCCTAATGGAGTTGCAGCATTTCCTAGTCCTAAAATATTTGCGACCATATTCATTGAAATTTCTTTTTGAGCTTGTTTATTTTTTTTCATTTCTGGATATAATATTTGAATAATAGGATTTAAAATTTTTGTTAATTTATTAATTATACTGCTTTTATTTGCGACTTGAATTATACCATTCCATAAACAAATCGTTCCTAGCAAGCTAATAGATAGGCTAACAGCGTCACTTGTACTTTCGAAAATAGCAGAATTCAAGCTATCTAATTTGCCACAAAGAATTGCGTACGAAAACGATATAATTATAAATATTGGCCATATTTTGTTTAGCATTTTTATCACCTAAATAATTTTATTCTAAACTTGTTTTTTTATTACAATTTGATTGACCAAAACTATTATTTATGATATATTATGTCCATAAGATTGTAAAATTAATAACTTTTAAGGAGGTTGAATTATGAAATCAACAGGAATTATAAGAAGAGTAGACGAACTTGGTAGAGTTGTTATTCCAATAGAAATCAGAAATCAATTTAATATAGTTGAAAAAGATCCAATTGAAATATATGTCGATGGAAATTCCATCATACTAAAAAAATTCGAACCTAATTGTATATTCTGCGGAAGTCCAAAAGATTTATTTACTTATAATGATAAACTAATATGTGAAGAATGTGCTAAAAAAATAGGCACTTTTAAATCTGAAGAAAATAAATAAAACTTTAGGCTTTTTAGCTTAAAGTTTTTATTTTTATACAAATTTTTTATAAATTTCATTTTTATTTACCTTTCTATCTTTTGCAATTTGCTTAATAATTTCTTTTTTATCTAACCCCTGTTTTTCATAATATTTATAATGGTCTTCTAAACTTAAACAATTTAATTCATTTTCTTTTTCTTCTCTTTTAGCTCCTTCAATGATTAAAACAAATTCACCTTTTATATCTTTAACATTTTTTAAAATTTCGTCTATATCCCCTCTAATAAACTCTTCATGAATTTTTGTTAATTCTCTAGCTAATACAATTTTTCTATTTTGTATTATATCTTTTAAATCATTTAATGTAGCTTCTAATTTATGAGGCGCTTCATACAATATTATGGTTTTTGTTTCTTTTTTTATTTCTTCCATTTTCTCTTTTCTTAATTTTTTATTTAATGGCAAAAAACCTAAAAACGTAAATTCTTTTGTAGTAATTCCAGACGCAATTAATGCATTTATCATTGCACATGCTCCAGGAATTGGAATAACCTTTATATTATTTTCAATACATTTTTTAATAATTTCTTCACCCGGATCACAAATTCCTGGAGTTCCAGCATCTGAAACTAAAGCAATATTTGTTCCATTTTCTAACTTTCTAATTAATAAATCTGATTTAAAATCTTCATTATGTCTATGATAACTAATTAATGGCTTAGTTATTTCTAAGTGATTTAACAATTTTAAGGTGTGTCTTGTATCTTCTGCTGCAATCAATTCTACATTTTTTAAAACATTTATTGCCCTTAACGTAATATCTTCTAAATTTCCTATTGGTGTTGCAACTATATATAAAATTCCTTTTTCCATAATTAAAATATGATTATTTAATATTTTAAATAAATCATGTTCTCCTTTCTGTTAATATTTTTTTATTATTTTATTTTTTTTATTATTTATTTTTTTATTAATTTATTTTTTATTAATTTATTTTTTTATTAATTTATTTTTTTATTAATTTATTTTTTTATTAATTTATTTTTTTATTAATTTATTTTTTTATTAATTTATTTTTTTATTAAT
>CALXUW010000098.1 GCA_944391795.1 uncultured Clostridia bacterium | reverse complement strand
AAATAGAAGAATTAATAATATTTTCTACTCCTTCAATAGTACCACAAGTTTCTAAGTTAGATGTTTTATTATCATCATAAGAAGCATAATAAAGCATTATATTAGAAGCTTTTTTTATAGAAACATATACCTCTTGAGAATTTTGAGCAAAATCAGTTAAAGTAATTGGGTAATAAATAGGATTGGTAAAATTTTTATAAAGTGATTTTTTATCACCACTAAAAGTCCAACCAGACAAATTGTCTCTTAAAGGCTCATTAGAAATAATAGTTCCTTTAGAACATTTATCAATTAATAGAGTTTCTTTAAAATATAAAAGAGGAGCAATATTGTCGATAGTAATTTGGGTATCAAAATTCTTTTCATCATTTTTTTGATTTGAAGAATCCACAATAATTCCTTCAGGAAAACATATAGTTAGTTTACCGATTACCTAAAACATTAGTTATAACAATATCATAAACCTTTTCATTTCGAGACTCAGAAATAAGCTTTATATCCTTAAAAGTAGGACTACACAAGTTACCATTTACAAGTATTTTTATATTATTTTCATTAATATTATTTATAGCAATATTTTTTTCTATAACCTTTATCCTAGCAGTTATAGTGTGAGTTTTATTTGCATATTGCTTATATCCTTGATTAGTGTTATCTATACTTACCAATTCTATATTTGGTTTTTTAGTATCAATATTTAAATTAGCTGCAATAAAAGCATTTTCTATAGTGTATTTAGAAAAGGAATGTAAATAAAAAAATGGTGAAATTACAATTATTATGAATAAAAGTATAAAGATAAAAAATTTTTTGTTTTTTAACAATAAAATAAACCTCCTTTGTTAAAAGTTATCTTTGACTTTAAAAAAATAAAACGAAATAAAATATGAAATATGTGCTTATATTATAAATGGTAATTAAACAAAAGTCAATGGGGCAATTTGGGACAATTTGGGACGTTTCTCAATTGGACATTTTGACCACTCTGGGACACTTCTTCCTTTTTTGGGGTAGTGATAAAATCATTGGTACTCGTCTGTTTTAGGCCTGGGGGGAATATTATAATTTTTATTAAATGACGAGTGTGCCGCGAAGTAGACGTACACCTTTTTAGCTTTAAATAAGTGAGGAAGCGTGAATAAAAGTAACGAGAGGCTCGCTTATTTAAAGGTTAAAAGGTGTCGTCTACGAAGCAATCCGAGGAATTTAATAAAAATTATAATATTCCCCCCAGGCCTAAAACAGACGAGTACCAATGGTTTTATCACTACCCCAAAAAAGGAAGAAGTGTCCCAGAGTGGTCAAAATGTCCAATTGAGAAACGTCCCAAATTGCCCCAAATGTCGAATTTTGCGATGAAAAGTATAAGAAAAACATAAAAAAATATTGACAAATTATACTAACTAAACTATAATCAACTTACATTTTCAAATTTCTATAATTTTATAAAGTTAAATTTTTTAATCCCTTTTAACAAGGAATTTTTAAACTCAAAATATAATTTTTATAAATTATATTCATCAAATTTTATCAAATTTCAAACTAAACTAAAAAATTGAATAATGAGGAGGAATGCTTATTGAGTAAAAAAAGAAAAGCAGCAATTATTATTGCTATGTTAACAGCAATTATTTTATCATTTGTAGGAGGTCAAACATTTTCTAAATATGTAACAGAAGTTAATGCTATAGGAACAGCAGAGGTTGCAACTTGGAGTTTTAAGGTAAATGGAAGCACAAGTCAAGCTCAAACAATTAATTTAGCTTCAACATGTAATAATGCAAGCTTAGTAAATAATAAAATAGCACCTGGAACAAACCGGAAGTTTTAATATTGTAATAGATGCAAGTGGTGCAGATGTTGGAATAGATTATAAAATAAAGTTTGAAAATGAATCCCAAAAACCAACTAATTTAAAGTTTATATATAATGAAAAAGAATATACTTCTATTACACAATTAGAGCAAGACATTTCAGGAACTATAAATGCAAACGAAGAAAACAAAGCAAGAACTTTAAAAATAGACTGGAATTGGCCTTATGAAACAGGAAGTAATGAAAATGAAATTGGCGAAAATGATAAAATAGATACTAAAAATGCAAGCGAAATTCAAAACTATACATTTAATGTAATAGTTTCAGGAACTCAAGTTATGCCACAAGAATAGTAGAAAATGAAAATTTTTAAGAAAAATTTATTAATAAATATATTATTAATTTTATCAATATTTTTAGTCCTAACAATTATTTATATCAAATTTTTTTCCGAGAATATTAATATAAAACCTTTTGGAATCGAAATTCTTAAAGTTGAGTCTAATAGTATGGCACCCAATTTTAATAAAGAAGATTTAATAATAATCAAAGAAGAAAAAGAATATGAAGTAGGAGATATAATTACATTTAAAACTTTAGATGGCATTTATGTAACCCATAGAATTATAGAAAAAGATGAAAATGGATTTATCACGAAAGGAGATAACAACAACACAAAAGATGATGAAAAAGTAACAAAAGAACAAATATGTGGTAAAGTAGTCTTTATTCTAAAATAAATTTTAGGCAAGCTCTATAACTTGCCCAAGATGAAAAAGGAGGGTTTAATGATATATGAAATAAAAAAAATCTTTAGCAAATTAAAAAAGAAAAAATCTTTAAAATCAAAAGAAAATACGAATAAATTATTAGATATTAAAACTATAAAATTGAAAAGAAGAGAAAAGACTTTAATTGCAGTTACTTTAATGGTTATGATACTATTTTTCTCAGGTTATAGTATAGGGAAAGGAATAAATACTACTAATATAAAAACAAGCGCAGAAGTTGCCAAACCAATATTAGTAGTCGAAAATAATCCTGCAATCGATATAAGATCTATAAAAGAAACTAAAAAGTATGATTTTAAAATAAAAAATTATAATGATAAAGAAGAAATAACTGATGTAGATTTAAGATATACAATAGAAATATTATCAAATAAAAATGATATAGTTTCTTTTAAGATATATAAAGATGATAAAGAACTAATACTAAAAGATAATAAAACAGAAGAACTCTTGTTATCAAAAGATGTAAAACAAGAAGATAACTATAAACTAGAAATAATATTCGATAATACAAAAATCAATAACATAGAAGAAATAATACAAGATGTCCAAATAAAAGTCCATTCTGAGCAAGCATAAAGGAGGAAAAAAATATAAAAAGTAAAATGCAAAAAAACAAAATCATTTTAATTGTAACATCTTTAATAATACTAATTATAATATCTTTTAATTTAAAAAATCTAAGTTTAAATAATTTTAAAGATGAAATCATTTTTTTTAAATTATTTGGTTTGGGCACAAATACAAATGAAGAGCAAGTAAAAAATATAAAAGAAATAAATACCAATGAAAAAGTAAAAAAAATAATATTTAATGTATCATATAAGAATCTTGATTTTAAGAATATAAATTTAAATGAAACAATAAATAAAAAAACATTAATAAATGAAAAAATCGCTCCAGGAACACAAGGAGATTTTGAAATAGAATTAATGTCAAACGAAAATATGGAATATGAAATTAACTTTGAAAGCTATAATAGAAAACCAGATAATTTAGTTTTTTTTATAAAAGGAAATGAAAAAGAATTTAAAAATTTAGATGAATTAGAAGAAAAACTAAAGCGGAAAGTTAAAGAATAAAGAAACAAAAAATATACATATAAATTGGAAGTGGAAATACGAAGAAAGTAAAATAAGTGATTATCAAGATACAAAAGACGGTTTAAGTTTAGAAAAGTATAATTTTATAGTGTATGTAAAAGCAAATAAGTAAATAATCAAATAAGTAAAAGGTTTAAAAAAGGTAATATTAATTATTTTAGTATTACCTTTTGTTTTTTTAGAAAAGTTATTTGAATAAATTTTTTTATAAAGAAAATAATAATTATATTATTTAAAAGTACTTTTTAAAAATAATAAATATAATTTTTTTAAATAAATAGTTGATATTTTTTTTATTTTAATATAAAATCAATAAAGACAAAAGAAGGAGGCTTAAAAAATGGTAACATTGGAAGATGTAAGAAAAAATGAAGAAGTAGAAGCTTTAATAAAAGGTGCTCAAAAACAGCTAAATAGCTTAGGCTATACAGAACATGGACATAGGCATATATCTATAGTTTCAAAAAGAGCAGGAGACATATTAAAGACTTTAGGATATGATGAAAGAAAGATAGAACTTGCCAGAATTGCTCGGATATATGCATGATATAGGAAACTGCGTAAATAGGACTGACCATGCACATAGTGGAGCAATACTTGCTTATAATATCTTAAAAGATATGGGAATGGAAGTAGAAGAAAGAACTGAAATTATGATGGCAATAGGAAATCATGACGAAAATACTGGAACAGCAATAAGTGACATTTCTGCAGCAATAATATTAGCTGATAAATCAGATGTTCACAGAGATAGAGTCACAAATTTAAATTTATCAACATTTGATATTCACGACAGAGTTAATTATGCAGTAACAAATGCAGATTTAAAAATAGATAAAGAAGAAAGAAAAGTAATATTAGATTTAAAAATAGACACAAAATTATGTCCAGTATTAGACTATTTTGAAATTTTTATGGATAGAACCATGATGAGCAAGTATGCTGCTAAATTTCTAAACATATGGTTTGAATTAGTAATTAATGGAACTAAATTATTATAAAAAATTATATTAAATTAAACAAAAGCATGGAAAGGAAAGGTAATAAAAATGAAAAAAATAAAAATATTAACAATAACATTATTAATAGCACTAATTACAATGATAGCTTTTTTTGGAATATATGTACAAGAACAAAATAGAATGGAAAACATTATAAAGGATAATTCTTATGCAATGGACTTAAATGGTGCAAGAACAGTAAAATTTGTAGTAAGTAAAGAAAATAAAACTGTAATAAAAGATGCAGAAGGTAAAGAAGTAAAGAATAGTGAAAATTTAACAGACGAACAAATAGCTGAAAAAGGATATACAAAAGAAGAAGTACCATATAATAGTGAAGATGTAAAAAATGTAGAAAATTACGAAGAATCTAAAAGGATAATAAAAGAAAGATTATCAAAATTAGGTTTAAGTAATTACACAATAAAATTAGATGAAAATACAGGAGATATTATTTTAGAATTAACAGAAGACGACATAACAGATTATATAGTAAGCAATATATATACTAAAGGGGATTTTAAAATAATAGACACCGAAACTAATGAAGTATTAATGGACAATAATGACATAAAAACAGCAAAAGTATTATATGGAGCATCTAGTACAGGAAGTGGAACAAATGTGTATCTAGATATTGAGTTTACAAAAGAAGGTGCAAAAAAATTAGAAGATATCAGTAATAAATATGTAGAATCAGAAAATACACAAGATAAGGCAGAGGCTGATAATACAGCAGCAAATAATACAACAGCAGACAATACAACAGCAGACAACACAACAACAAACAATACAACAACAGACAATAATACTAACACAAATAATGTGGAAACAAACGAAACAGCAGAAAATACAGCAAACAGCGAAGAAAACCAAGAAGAAACAACCACAAAAACAATAACAATGAAAATAGATGACCAAGAAATAATGTCTACAAGTTTTGAAGAACCAATAAAAACAGGAAAATTACAATTATCAGTAGGAGCTACAGCAACTAGTGAAGATACTTTAAAAGACTATGTAGATCAAGCAACAAGTATGGGGGTAGTATTAGATACAGGTAAATTACCAATAACATATGAAGTAGAACAAAATGAATATATATTATCAGATATTACATCAAATGACTTACAAATTTTAATTTATATTTTAACTGGAATTATGGTAGTAGCCTTAATAGTTCTAATCATAAGATATAAAGCATTAGGTGCATTAGGAACTATAAGTTATATAGGATTATTATCTATATTTATGATAATATTAAAATATACAAATGTAACATTATCAATTGAAGGAATCTTAGGAATTATAGTTGCATTAGTATTAAATTATATATTCATAAACAAAATACTAAATAAAATAAAAGCAAATGAAGAAATTTCAGAAGTAAACAAAAATCTAAAATCAATTTACAAAGATTTCTTTGTAAAATTAATACCAGTTATAATAATGGTTATAGCATTTTGCTTTATAAATTGGGTTCCTATTATTAGCTTTGGAATGACAATGTTCTGGGGAATTGTTTTAATTGCAAGTTTCAATATTTTAATTACAAATAACTTATTAAAAATACAAATAAAAAAGTAGAAGCGGAATTTGGAGGTTAATATATAATGAAAAATATAAAAAACAAAACAAAAATTTTAATAGCAATAATTGCAATAATCATTATAGTGGGATTTACAATAACTCTAACAATAGGATTAAATTTTGAATTAAAATATCAAGACACAAAAAGAGTAGAACTAAATTTAGGAAAAGATTTTGAAATATCTGATATAAAAGCCATAACTAATGAGGTATTTGCAAATAAAGAAGTAATTATACAAAAAGTAGAGGTATTTGAAGATACTGTAAGTATACAAGCAAAAGATATGTCAGAAGAAGAAAAAACTAACTTAGTAAACAAAATAAATGAAAAATATCAAACCGAACTTTCAGCAGAAGAAATTAATATATATACAGTTCCAAACACTAGAGGCAGAGATATAGTAGAACCATATATATTTCCATTTGCGTTAGCAACATTAATAATACTTGTATATATGGCAATTAGATATCATAAATTAGGAATAATAAAAGTTCTTTTAAAATCTGCAATAATTATAGTTTTAGCCCAAGCTTTATTACTTAGTGTAATGGCAATTACTAGAATTCCAGTGGGAAGATTAACTTTGCCATTAGTAATAGTGGTTTATATTATTACTTTAATGGGATTGTCTAATAATTTAGAAAGAAAATTAAAAGAACATGCAGAATAAAAATAGTATTCAGAAAGAAACAATATCTAAAAAAATCCAGCTAGGTAAAAGCTGGATTTTTTTAGAAAATGTTAAGTATTTAAAGGAAAAGTTAGTGCCTACTTTAAACTATTTTCTTTCAAAAGGTTACATATAAATAAAATAAGAAAAATAAAAAAAATACTATACAAAACCAAAAAATTAATGATATAATAAAAACCAAAGAAAATGGAGGAAATATAATGGGAAATATAGTATTATTAGATGAGCTAACAATAAACCAAATAGCAGCCGGTGAAGTAATAGAAAGACCAGCATCAGTAATAAAAGAAATGGTAGAAAACTCAATAGATGCAGGAGCAACAAACATAACCGTAGAAATAAAAAACGGCGGTATATCATATATAAAAGTAACAGACAATGGCAAAGGAATTGCAAGTGACGATTTAGAAATTGCTTTTGAAAGACATGCAACAAGCAAAATAAGGTCAGCAAAAGATTTAGATGTAGTAACATCAATGGGCTTCAGAGGAGAAGCTTTAGCAAGTATTGCAGCAATTGCAAACGTAGAATTAATTTCAAGAACAAAAGACCAAGATACAGGCTACAAAATAGTACTAGAAGCAGGAAATATATTAGATAAACAAGAAATAGGCTCACAAGTAGGAACCTCAATAACAGTAAGAAACCTATTTTTTAATACACCTGTAAGGTACAAATTTCTAAAAAAAGATTATACAGAATCTGGATATATAGAAGATGCAATTACAAGAATAGCATTAGTACACCCTGAAATTTCTATAAAATTAATAAACTCTGGAAAAACAGTCATACAAACAAATGGAAACGGAGATTTAAAAACTGTAATATACAGCATATATGGAAAAGACATTGCAAATGGCGTAATGGAAGTAAATTATACTTATGAAGATATAAATGTAAAAGGAGTAATAGGAAAACCAGAAATAGCAAGGTCAAATCGTTCTAATCAACTATTTTTTGTAAACAAAAGATATATAAAAGATAAAATACTGACCTCAGCAACAGAGCAAGCATATAAAGGCTTAATTCCAATAGGAAAATTTGGTTTTGTAGTATTAAACTTAAGTATAAATCCAGCCAAAGTAGATGTAAATGTACATCCAGCAAAATTAGAAGTTAGATTTGAAGAAGAAAATAAAATATTCCAAGCCCTATACCATGCAATAAAAGACACATTATTAAAAGCAGATCTAGTAAAAGATACAGGTAGTGTAAGAGAAATAAAAGATAATGCAAGAGAACTTAGTTTTGATGAAAGACTAAAAAACTTGCAACAAACAAAAAAATTAAATATAGATACAAAGCAAAATGCAGGAAGTCTATTTTCTTTTAGAAAGCAAAATGAAAAGCAAATAGAAGACTATGTAAACGAAGAAAGTAATATTAAAACTAATAATCTAATAGAAGATATCTATAAAAGTAAACAAGAAGATATAGAAACTAATGCAAATGCCAAAGACAAAATAGAAAGTATAAATACAAAACCTCCAATGGACACTGAAGATATCTTACAACAATTAAAAAAAATGAGAGAAAATTTAGAAAAAGAAATCAATGAAGCCAATAACAAAGGACATAAACTAGAAGAACCAAAAGAAGAATATAAATTAGAAGAACCAAAGGAAGAATATAAACTAGAAACAACAAATGAAAACCAAAATAATGAACCAAAAGAAGAAAACATAAATAACGAAGAACCTAAAAATACAATCCAAAACGAACAAATACAAGAAGAAAAATTCAATCAAACAAAAGAAGCAATAGAAAAAATAGAAAACCCTGAAATACAAAAAGAATTTAAAGAAATAAAACAAAAAATGCAAGACCTAGATGACAACCCAAAAGTAGTTTCCAAAGACTTTAATGAAATGTATGCAAAACTATTTGGAAGACCACCAATAGAAGAAGAACAAAAAAAAGAACAAGAAGAAAAAAAGATGAGTGCAGTAGATATAATAAAAGACAATATATCTATTTTTCAAGATAAAGAAGAGAAAACAAAACCAACATTTAAGTTTATAGGAATTGTATTTAAAACATACATTATACTAGAAATGAACAACGAAATGTATATATTAGATCAACATGCAGCACATGAAAGAATAATGTATGAAAAAGTAAAGAAAAATTACTATTCAAACAAAAACAAAGATTCACAAATGTTATTACTTCCAGATGTAATAACACTAACACATAAAGAAATGGACATAGCAAAAGAAAATATGGACATGTTTGAACAAGCAGGTTTTAGCCTAGAAGAATTTGGAGAAAATACCATAAAATTAACAGGAGTTCCAACAGTATGTATAGACTTAGACACAAAAGAACTTTTCTTAGAAACTTTAGACGAAATAAACCAAGTAGCAAGAACAGCAAAACAAGAAAAAGAAGAAAAATTCATAGCAACAGTAGCATGTAAAGCAGCAGTAAAAGCCAATATGGCCTTGACCGACCAAGAAGTAGAAGCATTAATGGATAAACTTTTAGAACTTCCAAATCCATTTACTTGTCCACATGGAAGACCAACAGTAATAAAAATGACAAAATATGACATAGAAAGAAAATTTGCAAGAAAATAAAAATACAAAGGAAGGGAAAAAATGCCAACAATATTAATTAGCTCATTAGTAATATTAGTATATGTAATATACATAATTTGGACATGGCACAATTTAGGATTTTTAGAAAAAAATAAAAAAATAGCATTTATAGTAATTGGAACACTAATAATTTTACTAATAACATTTATTATTTTTAACATATCAAAGCAGGAAATAGTATATCCAAATGAAAACATAGAAGCTTCAATAAGTAATATCTTAATACTAATATTTACAGGTTTAAATTCTATAATTCTAATGCCAGTAATCGCAAAATTTGTAGATAAACTAAATGAAGATGAAATACAAAAAGAAAAATTCCTAAAAATACTTATAATAATACTAGTAATATTTATAATAATTGCAATATTAGAATGTGGATATATAAAAGATACAATAGAAGGAATATTAAGTATATATAAATCATTAGCAATATAAAAAAGAAGTATAGTTTTAAAAAAGTAAAATTTTATAATTATTTATGCCTTTTTTTAGCGAAGCAAGAAAGGAATGAAATTTTATATGACAAAACAAGAAAAACCAAAAGTAATTGTAATATGTGGACCAACAGCTTCAGGAAAAACAGCTTTAGGGGTTGAACTAGCAAAAAAAATAAATTCAGAAATTATATCATGTGATTCAATGCAAATATATAAAGATATGAACATAGGTACAGCAAAACCAACTAAACAAGAAATGCAAAGAATAAAACACTATTTAATAGATATAATTTCACCAAATGAAAGATTTAGTGTAGCAGATTACAAATTAGAAGCTAAAAAAGCAATAAAAGAAATACTAAATAAAGGAAAAACTCCAATAATAGTTGGAGGAACAGGTCTATACTTAAATAGCCTAATATATGAAATAGAATATCCAAAAATAGAATTTGATGAAAAATATAGAAAAGAATTAGAAGAAAGAGTAAAAAAAGAAGGACTAAAAACATTATATGAAGAAGCAACAAAAATAGACGAAGAAGCAACAAAAAAAATAAGTCCAAATGATGAAAAAAGAATACTTAGAATTTTAGAAATATATAAAGCAACAGGAAAAAACAAAACATACCAAGAAAAAGAATCAAGAAAAAAAGAAGTAGAATATAACTACATAGTATATGGCCTAAATTGGGATAGACAAGTTTTATATGATAGAATAAATAAAAGAGTAGACATTATGATAAAAGATGGACTAATACAAGAAGTAGAAGACATACTAAAAAAATACAAAGAATTCCCAACAGCAATGCAAGGCCTAGGATACAAAGAAGTAGTTGAATACCTAAAAAAAGAAATTACAAAAGAAGAAATGATAGAAAAAATAAAAATGGAAACCAGAAGATATGCCAAAAGACAACTAACATGGTTTAGAGCAAACAAACAAATAATATGGTTAGAAGGAAAAGAAGAAATACAAAATAATATAAAAATTATTTTGGAGGGTTTAAATTGAAAGAAAAAGAACAAACGATAGAAAACATAGATAAAAAAGAAAAAAAACTGACGATACCGCCAAAAAAGAAAATTATCCTATATATAGTTTTATCACTTATACTTATATACATAATATATACAATTTACTTATTAATAAAACAACCAACAGACATATTTACAGTAGAAGAAGGAAAGCTATACCAAGAAGAAACAGTAATTGGTTATGTAATAAGAGATGAACAAGTAGTAAAAGGAGAAAACTATAAAAATGGGATAAGTCCAATAAAAGCAGAAGGAGAAAGAGCGGCAAAAGATGAAAACATATTTCGCTATTACAGTGCAAATGAAGACTCTTTAAAAGAAAAAATAGCTAACTTAGATACTAAAATACAAGAAGTAATGGTAAATGATAAAAGTTTAGGATCATCAGACATGAAACTATTAGAAAACCAAATAGACGAAAAAATGCAAAATATAAGAAACGTAACAGATGTAACTAAATTAGAAGAATATAAAAAAGAAATAAATGATTTAGTAACTAGAAAAGCAAAAATAGCAGGAGACTTAAGCCCAAAAGGTTCATATTTAAATCAATTAATAGAAGAAAGAAAAAACTACGAAAGTCAGTTAAACTCAGGCTCAGAATATGTAAAAGCACCAATTAGTGGAATAGTATCATATAAAGTAGATGGATTAGAAGAAGTACTAACACCAGATAATTTTAGTGCACTAAGTAAAGAATATTTAGAAAGCCTAAATCTTCAAACAGGAAAAATAGTACCAACTAGTGAAGAAAGTGGAAAAGTAATAAACAACTTTTACTGTTACATAGCAACAATTACTTCATCTCAAGAAGCAAAAAATGCAGAAGTTGGAAAAAATGTAAAGGTAAGATTATCAAACAACGTAGAAGTTTCTGCTCAAATAACAAACATAGTTAAAGAAAATGATGAAGAAACACTAATAATATTAAAATTAGAAAAAGAAATAGAAGAACTAATAAACTACCGAAAAATCTCATTTGACTTAATATGGTGGAATGATACAGGCCTTAAAGTACCAAACCAAGCCATAGTAAATGACAATGGAAAAGATTATGTGGTAAGAAATAGAGCTGGATATTTAAGCAAAATACTAGTAAAAGTAAAAAGAAAAGGTAATGATTATTCAATAGTCGAGCCATATGATACAGAAGAACTAAAAGAAATGGGCTTTACAAACGAAGAAATTGCTTCATACAAAAAGATATCAATATATGATGAAATATTACTAAATCCAGATTTAAGCAAAGTCCAATAAAAAAGAAATATTACAATTATATTACAAAAATATTAAAATTTAATTACATTACAAAAAAAACTTGACAATATGGCAAAAAAAGTAGATACTTAAAGGGACAAAAACAAAGGAAGTAAATTAGGAGGTTTTTTTATGTCAGGAGCTTTAATGAATAAAGTATGGGATTTATTTGGAATGGACTCAGCAGAGCCAGATGATTACGAAGAGGAAGATGCATACGAGTATGATGATGAGAATGAAGAAGTAGAAGATAAAAAAATATTTGGTAAAAAAAATAAAGTAGTATCTATGCCACAACAACAAACAAACGCTATAAAGATGGTAATATCACAACCTACATCATTTGAACAATCAGATGAAATATGTAGCTTTTTAAAAGAGAAAAAATCAGTAATAGTCAATCTAGAATATGTAAATAAAGATATAGCAAGAAGAATAGTAGATTTTATAAGTGGAGGAGTATATGCATTAGATGGATATATCCAAAAAGTATCAAATTCTATTTTTCTAGTAGCACCATCAAATTATGAAATAACAAACGAAATGGCAAGAGAAGAAATAAAAAACAAACTTTCAGTTTCATGGTTAAAAAACAATCAAATAAACTAAAGTTATAGTTTTTTTATCTATTCATAAGGGAGGAATTAAAAATAATGATAACACCATTAGATATAGAAAATAAAAAATTCTCAAAACAAATGATGAATGGATATAGTGTAGAAGAAGTAGATGATTTTTTAGATGATTTGACACTTGACTATTCAAAAAATTACAAAGAACTTACAGAATTAAAAACAAAGGTAGAAGAACTAACTAAAAGTTTAGAACATTACAAAACAATCGAATCAACTTTGCAAAATACATTAGTTATGGCACAAACAACTGCTGAAGATGTAAAAAGAGTGGCTCAGCAAAAAGCAGATCAAATTATAGAAGAAGCAAAAGGAACAGCACAAAAACAAGCAATGGATTTAGATAACCAAATAGTTGCAAAAAAGAAAGAATTAGAAGACGTAAAAAAACAATTTGATATATATAAAGCTAAAATGGAATCACTTTTAATATCTCAACTAGAGCTAATCAAAGACATCAATAAAAATGAAGAATAAACCATAAAACTTTTTTATTACTAAAGAAAAAAACTATCTATTTAAAAAGATAGTTTTTTCTTGCTTTTATAATAAAAAAAATTATTTATCGCATTTATTCTATTATAAACAACAAATATTAATAATAATATGAAATAAATCAAAAAATTAAAAAGAAAAATATTACAAAATAGCATATATATTACAGAACTGTTAAATGTATGTTACATTTTTATTAATTCTATTGACATTATTAAAAAAAAGAATAAAATAATATTATTAGAAGAAAGGCAAAATTTTTATGAGGATAATTAGTGGAAAAGCATCTAAAACAAAATTATATAGCCTAGAAGGATTAAACACAAGACCAACATTAGATAGAGTAAAAGAATCCCTATTTAATATAATTCAAAATGACATTTTCGATTCTATCTTTTTAGACTTATTTGCAGGAAGTGGACAAGTAGGACTAGAAGCGCTAAGCAGAGGAGCAAGAAAAGCAATATTTTGTGATAATTCAAAAGAAGCTATAAAAATAATTAAAAAAAATATAGCAAAAACACATCTAGAAAATAGTTCTAAAGTATACACTATGTCATATGAAAAACTATTAACAACAAAAATAAACGAAAAATTAGATATAATTTATATAGATCCACCATATAAATCAGATTTTGCATATAAAGCAGTAGAAATTATTATAAAAAAAGATTTGATAGATATAAACTCTATAATCATAATAGAAACAGACCAAGAAGAAAAAATAGTAGAACAATTAAAAAATCTAAAAGTAGAAATAATAGACAAAAGAAAATATGGACGTATCCATCTTATTTTCTTAAAAAAACTTAAAATCGACGAATAGGAAAGGGGTAAAACCATGGAAATATTTACATTATTAGAAACATTAGAGGATTTATTAGAAAAAAGCAGAAATTTACCATTTTCATCTAAAGGAGTTGTAGACAAAGATGAAATGTTAGATTTAATAAAAGAAATTAGATTAAAACTTCCAGATGAATTAAAACAAGCAAAATGGGTAAAAGAAGAAAGACAAAGAATATTGGTTGAAGCCCAAAAAGAAGCAGATGGAATAGTAAAAGAAGCAGAAAATAGAATAATAGCTATGATAGATGAGCATGAAATAACAAGAAAAGCTTATGATCAAAAAACAGAAATTATAGAAACCGCAAATGAAATGTCAAGAGAAATTTCAAAAGGAACAAAAGAATATGCAGACAGTCTACTTGCAAGTACGGAAAATGTACTAAATGAAACATTACAAAAATTAGGAACAAATATGACAGAAGCATTAAACTTAATGCAAATTTCACTTGAAGATACATTAAAAACAATACAAAACAGTAGAAAAGAATTAAAATAAAAGTAAAATCAGAAGTCAGATGCCAGAAGTCCAAAAAAACAAGACTTTTGAATCTGGCTTTTTAAGAATAATAAAAGTTAGTATAAAACTTATTTTTTACTTTTTTAAAATACTAACAAATAAAAAAAGAAAGGATGAAAAAACTTGGCCAAAAAAAGAAGATATAAAAAGAAAAAAACAGCTTCAAAAATAGATGTAGCAGTAGTTACTCTAATTGTACTTAGTATACTTTTAGGAGTATTAATATATACAAAATCAGGAGTTATAGGATTAAAACTAAATGAAATATTAGGTGGAATGATAGGAATAATACAATATGTTTTACCAATAGGAATTTTTGCAATAGCCATAAAACTTGCATGTAATGGTAAAGATGAAATAACAGCTAAATTAGTGCAATATGGAGTTTTACTAATAAGTTTATCTATAGTATTTAGTGTATTCCAAATATCAAGTGGAGAATTACAATCTAATAAAGAACCATCAGAAGTAGTAAAAGATGCATATTACTTAGGTTCACGGAAGTAAAGGTGGAGGAGCAATAGGAGCAGTAATAGCCATACCACTTGCTAAACTATTAGGAGATATAGGAGCTATAATACTTTGTTTAGGAATTGCAATAGTTTTAGTAGTATTTACATTTGGAATAAATCTATCAGACATTATACAAAGAAATGTTGAAAAAATAGAAGAAAAAAGAAATGAAAAACTAGAAGAAAGAGAAATTTTAAACAAACAAAGAATAAAAGAAGAAAAAGAAACACCAAGACAAAGAAAACTAAGAGAAAAAGAAGAAAGAAAAGCTAAAAAAGAATTAGAAAAACAAGAAAAACTACCAATGGAAAACCAAATAAAAATAAACTTTGGCGGAAGAATTGTAGATAACATAGAAAATAAGCCATCTACCCTAACTAAATATGATCATAGCAAAGATGATTTAGAACCACTAACAAAACAAAGCAAAAAAATGAAAGAAGAAATACAACCAGATGTATTAGAAAACAACCTATTTAGACAAGAAGAAGAACAAAAAGAAGAAAAGAAAAAAGAAGTCTTACAACTAGAACATAGTATGGTAGTAGAAGATGAACACTACGAATATCCACCAGTAGAACTACTTAGCAAACCAACAAAAAAAGCCTTAAAAGGTGGAGCAAAAGCTTTAACAGATACAGCAACAAAATTACAAAAAACTCTATACAGTTTTGGAGTATCTGCAAAAGTAGAAAATGTATCAGTAGGTCCTGCAATAACACGTTATGAATTAAAACCAGCAGAAGGTGTAAGAGTAAGTAAAATAGCAAACTTAGCAGATGATATAGCCTTAAATCTAGCTGCAGAAACAATAAGAATAGAAGCACCAATCCCAGGAAAACAAGCAGTAGGAATAGAAGTACCAAATGTTCAAAGAGAATCAGTACACTTAAGAGAAGTATTAGATAGTGAAGAATTTAAATCTAACAAATCAAAACTAACAATAGCCCTAGGAAAAGATGTAGCAGGAAATGTACAATTAGCAGATATTAGCAAAATGCCACACGTTCTAATTGCAGGTTCAACAGGATCAGGAAAAAGTGTATGTATAAACACAATAATTACAAGTATTATATATAATGCAAAACCAAGTGAAGTAAAATTCGTAATGGTAGATCCAAAGGTAGTTGAATTATCAGTATACAATGGAATACCACACTTACTTATTCCAGTAGTAACAGACCCAAGAAAAGCAGCAGGAGCTCTAGCATGGGCAGTGCAAGAAATGGACAATAGATACAACCTATTTGCAGGAAAAGGAGTAAGAGACCTAAAAGGATATAATAAAGCAATAGAAAAAGAAGAAGAAACAGGAAAATTACCACAAATAGTAATAATAATAGATGAGCTTGCAGACCTAATGATGGTAGCAAAAAATGACGTAGAAGACGCAATTTGTAGATTAGCACAAAAAGCAAGAGCAGCAGGAATGCACCTAGTAATTGCAACACAAAGACCATCTGTAGATGTAATAACAGGGCTAATTAAAGCAAATGTACCATCTAGAATAGCATTTGCAGTATCTTCACAAGTAGACTCAAGAACAATAATAGATAGTATAGGAGCAGAAAAGCTACTAGGAAAAGGAGACATGCTATTTTTCCCAGCAGGAGCACCAAAACCATCAAGAGTACAAGGAGCATTTGTATCAGATGATGAAGTAGAAAAAATAGTAGACTTTATAAAATCAAATGGAACAGCAACATATAGTGAAGACATATTAGAAACAATTGAAAATAGCAATAAAACAGACAAAGAAATATCACAAGAACAAGAAGATGACGAAACAGACCCATTTTTAATGGACGCAATTCAAACAGTAGTAGAAACTCGGACAAGCTTCAACATCATTTATCCAAAGAAGGTTTAAAGTAGGATATGCAAGAGCAGGAAGAATAATAGACCAAATGGAAGAAAGAGGAGTAATTTCAGGTTACCAAGGAAGTAAGCCAAGAGAAGTATTAATGACATTAGATAGATTAAATGAGTTAAAGATGGGAAATGATATTTCAAAAGAAAATACTTAAAATAAAAACATGAGCTGAATTTAGGAGGAATTTATATATGGCTGGAAATACCAAAATACAAGTACTATTAAAATCACCCACGGCTATTAGAAGATTAATGTTAAGGTTTTTATCACAAGAAGATGTAGATTTATATATTGAAGAAGTACAAAAGCTAGAAGATGTTAGCAAAATATCAAGCATGTTAGAAGATGTGCCTGAAGAAAAGATAGGAAAATACATAGAAAAATCTACAAGTGATGAAGCAAAATATGAATTAATAAAAAACTTGTCAGAAGAAAAAAGAGGTAAATATGTAAAAGAATTTGAAAGTGATGAGTATAAATATAAAATAGTAGAAAGTTTGCCAGAAAGCAGAAGAGGGGAATTCATAAATGAATTTGAAAGTGAATGGTATAAATTTGAAATAGTCAAAAATTTACCTCCAGAAAAGATAGGAGAATTTATAAAAGATTTTAAAGGTGCACATTATAAGTTAGAAGCAATAAAAATGTTGCCAACTGACGAAATAGAAGAATATATAGGAGAAATAGAAAATAATGAGGATAAAATTAAAATAATAGGTTTGTGGTTACCAGAAGAAAAAAGAGAAAAATATATACAAGAATTTGAAAATGATGAAGATAAATACCATATAATAAAAACATTATCAAAAGAAAAAAGAGAAAAATACATACAAGAACTTCAAAATGAAGAATACAAATACTATTTAGTAGCAGGGTTATCAAAAGAAAAAAGGGAAAAATACATACAAGAATTTAAAAATGAGAAATATAAAAGCCAACTAGTAGAAGGCTTGCCAGAAGAAAAAAGAGAAAAATACATCCAAGAATTTAAAAGTGAAGAATATAGATGTCAACTAGTAAAAAGTTTATCAGAAGAAAAAAGAGAAAAATACATCCAAGAATTTAAAAGTGAAGAATATAAATGTCAACTAGTAAAAAGTTTATCAGAAGAAAAAAGAGAAAAATATATCCAAGAATTTAAAAGTGAAGAATATAAATGTCGAATAATAGCAACTTTTCCAGAAGATAAAAGAGAAGAATGTATTAAATATTTACAAAAAGCAGAACTTATAAAAAAGCTATACGCTAAAAATTCACAACTATTAGAACATTTAAATCCCAATATATTAGATTCTAAATATTTAGCTATTTTTGGAGAAGAGAGGATAAATGAAGTTAGTTGTTTTCTAGATATCCAAAATATGATATTAGAATTAAATGCTAATGAATTAAAAATCTTTTCAATATGCTTAAACCAATATAGTCAATATTCTAATAATAATGGGACATGGAGGATAATTACAGAAAAAATATTAACAAACATAAAAGGATATAGTACTTTAATACAAAATTTAGATGGAAAAGAAATAGATATAGATAAATTAATGAAGCTTATTCAAACACCAAATGAATTTAATATATCAACACTAGAAGAATTTGAAAATTTAGAAGAAGTTATAAAAGCAAGGTGTGAAGAAAAAATTCAAAGTGGTAACTTAGAAGAAATGCAAGAAGCAGTAATAAGAAAAATATATGGACATTCAAAAGGGTTTGCACGGAGATATAATTGCTAAATATCAAGATATTGAAGCTATTGAAAATGAAGACTTAAAATTTTATGTAAAAAGTTTAAAAGAAATACTAAACATGAAAAATCCAGATATTTTAAAAGAAATATTTAATGAATGTGAAGAAAAAGAATTTATAGATGAAGTTAAAATAGAAAGAACCTTAAAAAGAGAATATGCAAAGAAAT
>CALXUW010000097.1 GCA_944391795.1 uncultured Clostridia bacterium | reverse complement strand
AAATTTGTAAAAATAAAATGACATCTTCTTCTTGGACGGCTTATTTTAAGCTGTGAATAATAAAATCTTATTTAACTTATTGCCAATTTTAATAGTATTTTAGGCTTTTATACAATTATATAATTTTTTAGTTTTATTATCTTGATAATTTTATAATATAGGTTCCTTAGATGGAAGTCCTGGCTTTCTTGGAAATTTTGCAGGAGTGCTCTTTTCTTTTTCTATTATTATTAAATTTCTTTTTATATCACTTTGTGGCAATTCAAAAAAATCTATTTTATTTATATTTCCACCTAATAGAGTAATTGCTTTTTTACTTTTTTCTATTTCTTCTTTTATTTCAGATCCCTTCATGCTAATAGAAATTCCACCTATTTTTACTAAAGGAATCAAATACTCTGATAATGTTGATAAATTAGCTACTGCTCTTGAAAATGATATATCAAAACTTTCTCTATATCTTTTATTTTTACCTATTTCTTCTGCTCTTCCATGTATTGTATCTACATTTTTTAGTTTTAATTCATCTATTACAAGTTTTAAAAAGTTTATTCTTTTATTTAAAGAGTCTAATAATGTTAAATTTATATCATCTCTTAGTATTTTTAGTGGTATTCCTGGGAATCCTGCACCAGTTCCTACATCTATTACTTTTGCACCTTTTTTTATATATTTTAAAATGGTTAATGAATCTATAAAGTGTTTTAATATAATTTCTTTAGGATCAGTTATTGCAGTTAAATTTATTTTTTCATTCCATTCTAATAATAATTGCATATATTTATAGAATTTTTCTATTTGTTCTTCATTAAACCCTATGTCTATTTCTTTTGCTAGAAAAGTTATTGTTTTTTTAAATTCTTCTTTTTCCATTTTTACTCCTTATTATTTTTATACATTTGTAAATAAACTAATAATACTGATATATCAGCTGGTGAAACTCCTGATATTCTTGAAGCTTGGCCTATTGAGTGAGGTTTTAATTTATTTAGTTTTTGTCTTCCTTCTAGGCTTATTCCATTAATTTTTTCATAATCTATGTTTTCTGGCAAGATTTTTCTTTCTAGTTTTTCAAATTTTTCTACTTGTTCTTCTTGCATTTTTATATATCCTTCATATTTTATTTGAATTTCAGCCTCTTTAGCTTCTTGTATATCTAATTTTGGTCTTTTTTCATCTATTGGTGCTAATTTATCATAATCTAATTCTGTTCTCTTTAACAGTTCTGACATTTTAGTTCCTGTGCTAAGTTCTGAGGTTCCATATTTTTTTAGTAGTTCATTTACCTTTTTTTCTGGCTTTACTATTGTGTTTTTTAATCTTTTAATTTCGTTTTCTATATTTTCTTTTTTAGCTTCAAATTTTTTAAATCTTTCGTCAGAAATAAGTCCTATGTCATGTCCTATCTTAGTTAAACGTAAATCAGCATTGTCTTGCCTTAAAAGAAGTCTATATTCTGCTCTTGATGTCATCATTCTGTATGGTTCATTTGTTCCTTTTGTAACAATATCATCTATTAAAACACCTATATATGCCATAGATCTATCTAGTATAATTGGTCGTTTTTTGTCGATTTTTCTTGCTGCATTAATTCCTGCAATTAAACCTTGAGCTGCAGCTTCTTCATAACCTGATGTTCCATTTATTTGTCCTGCCATAAACAAACCTTCAATTCCTTTGTACTCTAGCGAAAGCTTAAGATTAGAAGGATCTATACAATCATATTCTATAGCATATGCCGGTCTTGTAAATTCTGCTTTTTCTAATCCAGGAATTGTTCTATATAATGCTATTTGTACATCTTCTGGCAAAGATGAACTCATTCCTTGTATATACATTTCTTCTGTATCTAGTCCGTACTGGCTCTACAAAGGCTTGATGTCTTGGTTTGTCACTAAATCTTACCACTTTATCTTCTATTGAAGGACAATATCTTGGACCAGTTCCTTCTATTTTTCCTGCAAATAATGGTGAACGATGCAAGTTTTCTCTTATTATTTGATGAGTTCTTTCGTTAGTGTATGTTAAATAACAATCAACTTGGTCGAATTTTTTTGGTTCATTTTCAAAAGAAAAGGCTTCTGGCTCTTCATCTCCTTTTTGAACTTCCATTTTACTAAAGTCTATACTTCTTTTATTTATTCTTGCTGGAGTTCCTGTTTTAAACCTTATTAATTCTATTCCTAGAGATTTTAAGCTATCTGATAATTTATTTGCTGCTGCTACTCCATCTGGTCCACTTTCTTTGCTATATTCTCCTATAAATATTTTTCCTTTTAGGTATGTTCCTGTTGCAACTATTAAAGTTTTTACTTTATATATTGCTCCTAAGTCTGTTTTAATTTCCTCAATCTTGCCATTTTTAACTTTAATATCCACAATTTCTGCTTGTTTAAGTTCAAGATTTTCTTGTTTTTCTAATGTGTGTTTCATTTGAGCTTGATATTTTTTTCTGTCTGCTTGTGCTCTTAAAGAATGTACAGCTGGTCCTTTTGAAGTATTTAACATCTTTACCTGTATCATTGTTTTGTCTATGTTTTTTGCCATTTCTCCACCTAGGGCATCTATTTCTCTTACTAGATGTCCTTTTGAGCTTCCTCCTATATGTGGATTACATGGCATGTTTGCTACATTCTCTAAACTTATAGAAAATATTACTGTCTTTTTTCCTAATCTTGCTGCTGCAAGTGCAGCTTCACATCCAGCATGTCCTGCTCCAATTACAGCCACATCATATTCTCCTGCTATATATTCCATTTTTTTGTTCCTTTCTTTAATTTACATTATAATTCGCTAATCCCAGTCTACGCCTGTGTTCCCAAAGTTTTTCATTCCTTGTGAAACAAAAATCAGTGTTTTGTTGTATAAGAAATAAAATTCAACTATTTAGTTATTTTAGTTAATTTTTACTTTTAAAGGTAAAAACCTTTATTTTCAAGCTTTCTTAGTGCGTCGATTATTAGATTTTATTATATTTTTATATGTATATTTATGTAACCATGTTCTTTTTTTGTTCGCTTGTAAACTCTGTTTGTATTGAGTCTCTAGTATTTGAAGGTGTTCTAGATATAAATTTTAACCTATGTGTTCGTTTTCTAAATATGTATACTTTCTGATCCTGTCTAATTTAGTTTTAAAACGCCTTATTTTTTGTTTTTTCTTTTTCAGTATAAATTTATATGGTTTTAATGTAAAAATGTCTTATTTTTGATTTTCACGTTTAATTTTGTGTGCTATTTTCCCAAACAGAACTTAGAAAAAATTTCATCTATTATATCTTCACTGACAGACTCACCTGTTATTGATGCTAGATCTTCTAAAATGTTTTTTATAAATATTGAAATTATATCTATAGACATTTTATTTTTTATAGTTTCTTTTGTTTTTTCTAATTCTTGTATTGCCTTTGTTATTAAATCTTTTTGTCTAACATTTGTAATTATTACTTCATTGTCTAAATTAATTTCATTTAACCCAAATAGTTTAGTTATTTCATCATATAATTCTTCTATTCCTATGTTTTTTAGTGCTGATATTTTTATTATGCTATTGCTAAATTGTTTTAATTGGGGATTTTTTTCGTCTATTATAGGTTTTAAGTCTATTTTATTTAATATTATTATAGATTTTTTGTCTTTTATAAGTTCTAATATTTTTATATCTTCATTGCTTAATTCCTTTGTACTATCAAAAATTGCAATTATTAACTGAGCTTCTTTTGCTATTTTTAAAGATTTTTCTATTCCTATTTTTTCTACTTCATCACTGGATTTTCTTATCCCTGCAGTATCTATTAGCTTTAGGGGAATTCCATTTATATTTACAAATTCTTCGATTGTGTCTCTTGTGGTTCCTTCATATTCAGTTACTATTGCTCTATTTTCTTTTAAAATAGCATTTAAAAGAGAGGATTTTCCTGCATTTGGTTTTCCTATTATTGCTGTTTTTATACCTTCTTTTAGTATTTTTCCACTATCAAAGCTTTTTTCTAAGGTTTTTAATTTTTTTTCTACTTTTTCTAGCATTTTAGAAATTTCATTATATGTTACTTCTTCTACATCATATTCTGGATAATCTATTGAAACTTCTATATTTACCATAACATCTAATATATCTTGTTTTATTTCTTTTATTTTTTGTGATAAAAAACCTTCTAATTGTTTCATTCCTGCATCTGCTTCTTTTTGTGATTTTGCATTTATTATATCTATTACGGATTCTGCTTGTAATAGATCTATTCTACCATTTAAAAAAGCCCTTTTAGTAAATTCCCCAGGAGATGCTAAAGTAGCTCCATTTTTTAAGCATAATTCTAAAATCCTTTTTACTATTACATTTCCCCCATGTGAATTTATTTCGCACATATCCTCTGTTGTGTAGCTTTTTGGTGATTTAAAGTATGAAACTAATACTTCATCAATTATATTTTGGTTTTCTACTATATTTCCGTATTTTATTGAATATCCTTTAATGTCTTCTATTCTTTGGGGATTTTTTGGTTCAAAAATTTTATTTAATATATCAAAACATTTATCTCCACTCATCCTAATTATACCAATTCCTCCAATCCCGAGGAGCCGTAGAGATTGACGCTATTGTACTCATTTTTTTCTCCTTTACTTTTTCTTTTTTCTACAATATTTTACCACATTATGTAACTTTTTTAAATAGTTTTTTTATAAAAAAAATCAAAGATTGAATACTACAAATGTTAATTTATTTGTAAAACTCATCTTTGAAATTATTTTTTTATTATTTTTTTAATGAAATTACTACTCTTCTATGTGGTTCTTCACCAATACTTGTTGTTTCTATTTTGTCATTTTCTTGTAATTTGCTATGTATAATTTTTCTTTCATATGCTTGCATTGGCTCTAATTTAACACTTTTTTTAGTTTTCATTACTGTTTTTGCAACTTTTAATGCTAAATCTTCTAAAGTTTTTACTCTTTTATTTTTATATCCTTCTATGTCTAATATAACTCTTACCTTGTTATTAATTCCTTTTCCTGCAATTGCTGTTAAAATATTTTGCAAAGCATATAATGTTTCTCCTCTATATCCTATTAAATAACCTAAGTTTTCGCTGTTTAAGTTGATATTTAAACCTGCCAAAGTCTTTTGAATTGTGTATTTAAGATCTTTAGTTGGCAGACTTTTTACAAAATCTTTTAAAAATTTTTCTGCATTTTGGCTTGCTATTTCTTGTTCTTCTGCTGTTAGTTCTATTTCTTTTTTTGGCTTTATTTCTTTTTTTGGCGTTTTTTCTTCTTTTAGTGTTAACTCTACTTTTACAACTCTAGGTGCTAAAATGCTAAAAAAGCTTCTTTTTTCTTCATTTTCTAAGACTTTTATTTCTACTTTATCTTTAGAAACTTTTAATTCTTTTAAACCTTTTTCTATGGCTTCATTTGTAGTCTTTCCTTCTGAAATAATACTTTTTTCCATTTTTATTATTCCTCCCTTAAGCCTTGATAAATTTGTTTAGTGTTAGTCTTTCTATTATCATTAAAATATTATTTACTAACCAATATAGAGCAAGTCCAAGTGGTGCTATAAATGCTATAGATATTGACATTATTGGCATCATCCAAGACATCATTTTGTTTGTTTGCATTATTGCATCCATCTCGTTTTCTTCTTCTTTTACGGCTAATTCTTTGCCGGTTGTTCCGTCTATTACCGTATCTTCTTTTTTGTTTTTTTGTTTTTGTTGCATCGCAGTAGTCATTCTAATTGATATAAATGATGATAATATGTATAAAGCAGGTATTATATAAACTGTGAAATCAGTCATATTTTGTTGTGGGACTTTGCTTAGGTCTAATCCTAAAAAGTCCATTTTTAAGTTTAATTTTTCTATATTACTATCTTCTGGATTCTTTTCTTTTAACCAGTTATATTCTCTTATTAAATCAATTTCTGGGTAAGCTTTGCTTACTTCTTTTCCAGCTTCAGTTAATTGTGATACATATTTTTCTATATCTTGAGTTGAAACTTTTTGCATATATGTAAGCGGACTTCTTACAAGATAGAAAATTGACAATAATAGTAATAGTTGAACTATCGCTGTTAAACATCCACTAAAAGGATTCATGTTTTCTGTTTTATATAGGTTCATCATTTCTTGATTCATTTTTTCTGGATTGTTTTTATATTTAAACTGTATAGTCTGCATTTTAGACTGTAATTCTGTACTTTTCTTTAATGTTCTTTGTTGTTTGATTGATAATGGCAATAATATTAATTTTATTGCTACTGTGAACAATATTATTGCTATACCATAATTATTTACTAGATTATATAATAATTCTAGCAAATAACCAAAAATACTTGCAAAAAATTCAAACATTTATTTACTCCTCTCAAAATCTATTTTAATGGGTCATATCCACCTTTTGAAAATGGATTACATCTGGCAATTCTGCAAATCCCTAAGGATATACCTTTTATTGCTCCATATTTTTCGATTGCTTGTTTTGTATATTCTGAACATGTAGGATAAAACTTGCATTTTATATTTTTGCTACTTAAGTAACTAGAAATATATTTTTGATATATATTTATACAAGAAATAAGTATTTTTTTCATATTTTACCTTTCAAAAATATCTGCTTTTTTAAATATTTTTTCCATGTCATCTTTGATGTTTATATATGTCGCATTTTCTATGTTTATATTTTTTTTCCATAAAAAAACTATACTATATCCTACTTTTGTTTTTTCTTCTATGTTTCTGTAATTTTCTCTAATTAATCTTTTTATTCTATTTCTTTTTACTGCTTTTGCAACTTTTACACTAATTGCTATTCCTAGAAAGTTACAGTCTTTTTTGTTTTTATATATAAATGCTTCTATGTTTTTTGCAGAATAATATTTTCCCTTTGATAAAACTTTTTTAAATTCATAATTTTTTTTTAACATTTTTGTTTTTTTCATTATCTATATTTTTCCCTTCTTTTAACGGCAAAATTAAATGAAAAAACCTAATCTTTTAAAACATTTAAGTTTAAAAGGCTCGCTTTAATGCGGCCTTTTTACTTATCCTCACATTAATAGAACATAAAATTCATTTTAAGCTGTTAATTTTTTTCTTCCTTTTGCTCTTCTTGCTTTTAGTATGTTTTGACCTGATCTAGTTTTCATTCTTTTCATAAATCCATGTTCTTTTTTTTCTTGTCTATTTTTTGGTTGATATGTTCTTTTCATTTATTTGCACCTCCTACTGATTTTTTTATATAATTTCAATTTCTTGAAAATTATTTTTTCACACAAATTTTAGTATATCGATTATACAGTAAAAGAATATGAAATGTCAAGTAAATTTGTTTATTTTTACAAAAAATGTTTTTATAGCCTTAAGGATTAAAGGGTTTTAAGAGTTTTTACTATATTAGTTTTTGTTTGATTTATGTAACCTTTTATTTTATATAATTTTTAAATTTTTTGTCTTTTTTTGTAATATTTTTGTAAAAAAAGCCGAGTTTTCCACAGATATTTTAATAATTATCCACAATAAAAAAATTTTTTCCACAATTTTATTGACTTATTCTATATAAATTTGTTATTATATGAAAGTAAAAAATATCCGCAATTTTTACTGAAATTACTTGAATTTATGTTCGTACAATTTAGATGTTTTTTTACAGAAATATTACAATCTTATCAACAGTTGTGGATAACTTTGTGGATAATTTTAAAAGAAAGGATGATTTTTTAATGGCGATCGACAAGGATGAATTAATTGCAAAAATAAAAAAAGAATTAGAACCAGAAGTTACAAAAATATCATTTGACACTTGGATCATGCCATTAGGTATTAGAAGTATTGAGGGAAACAATATAGTTTTTACAACTAATTCTGAATTCCAAAAAGACTTTATTGAAAATAAGTATAGGCCTTTAATATTTAATACTTTAAGATACATAACTAATAAAGACTGGACTTTTTCAGTAATTGACTTATCTAAAGAAGATGATGAAAGAGAAATAATTACAGATTCAAGAGAAAATATACCTTCTGCAGAAATAGAGTCAAATAAATCTACATTAAACCCTAAATATACTTTCGAAACTTTCGTTGTTGGAAATAACAACAGATTTGCACATGCTGCTGCTTTAGCTGTTGGAAATGAACCAGCAAAATCTTACAATCCATTATTTTTATATGGTGGCGTAGGTTTAGGAAAGACTCACTTAATGCATGCAATTGGAAATAGAATACTAGAAAATAACCGAAATACTAATGTTTTATATGTTACTTCTGAAAAATTCACAAATCAATTAATCAATGCTATAAAAGATAACAAAAACGAATTTTTTAGAAACAAATATAGAAATATAGATGTTTTACTAATTGATGATATTCAATTTATAGCAGGAAAAGAAAGAGTACAAGAAGAATTTTTCCACACATTTAATTCTCTATATGAAGAAGGAAAACAAATAATCATATCTAGTGATAAACCACCAAGAGATATTCAATTTTTAGAAGATAGGTTAAAATCAAGATTTGAATGGGGCCTTTTAGCAGATATTTCTTGCCCAGATTATGAAACTCGTCTTGCAATATTAAGAAAAAAAGCGCAAGATGAAAATGTTGTAATAGAAGACTTTATACTTTCAAATATAGCCAATAAGATAGACTCAAATATACGAGAATTAGAAGGTGTTTTCAACAAAATAGTTGCAAGAGCCTCTTTAACACATAGTCCTATTACAATTGAACTAGCAGAAAATATCATAAATGAATTTAAATATGAAAGTGAAAAAGTAATTTCTTGTGATTTTATAAAAGAAACTGTTGCAAAATATTTTAGTATTGATAAAGAAGATTTATCTGGAAATAAAAGATCTAATGATATTGCATTTCCAAGACAAATTGCAATGTTTTTGTGTAGAGAAGTTGCAAACATGTCTTATCCCCAGATAGGAGTAGACTTTGGAGGAAGAGATCACTCAACAGTTATGCATGCTTGTAGAAAAATAGAAAAAGAAGTTAAAGAAAAAAATAATACTAAGTTAATTGTGGATAGTGTGAAAAACATTATAATAAATGGCAAACAATAATTAAATTAATAATTTCTCTAAATTTTTGAAATTTGTGTTTGTACAAAAAAAAGTTTGTAAATGAAAAATAAATCTGTTCTTACGGAAAAGGTACATTAGATATCCACACCCCAAATGTTAATAAGCTGTTTAAAACCTGTGTATATCTAAACTTTACACACAATAAAAATTTAGTTGTGGATAAATTTACAAGTTTTCCACTAAATTATTAACAGTAATTTTCTTAGGGATTGTAACTATCAACATAGTTTTCCACAGTTTCCACAGTACCTAATACTATTACTACTAAAAATATTATATATATTATAAAGGAGGAACGCAAAATGAAAATAGTTTGTTATAAGGATAAAATCCTTAAAGCTATTAATTCCGTAGTTAAAGGTGTAGCTTCTAAAACTACAATGCCTATACTAGAAGGAATATTAATTCAAACAAATGATAATGAAATAAAATTAACAACATATGATTTAGAAATCGGTATAGAATATGTAATGGAATGTGAAGTAAAAGAACAAGGAAGTATAGTAGTAAATGCTATAATGTTTAGTGAAATTATAAGAAAATTGCCAGATACAGAAATTTATATATCTGTTAATGAAAAAAATTTATTAGAAATAGAATGTGAAGGTTCTTTATACAAATTAGCAACAATGAATCCAGAAGAATTCCCAGAACTTCCAAAAATAGAAGTTGAAAATTCTATAGAAATTGACCAAAATGTATTAAAAAATATGATTAGAAAAACAATATTTGCAGTAAGTACAGAGGAAAGCAGACCAATTTTTACAGGATGTTTATTTGAAGTTGAAAATAATAAATTATCACTAGTTGCAGTAGATGGATTTAGACTAGCATTAAGATCCATATATTTAAATAAACAAAGTAATGATTTTAAAGCAGTAATACCAGGAAAAACTTTAAATGAAGTAAACAAAATAGTTTCAGATTCTTTTGAACCAATAAAAATTGGAATAGCTAAAAATCAAGCATTATTTGAAATGGATAACTGTAAAATAGTAACAAGAATATTAGATGGAGAATTCTTAAATTATAAAAATGTAATACCAAGTAATTGGGAAACAAGAATAAAAGTAAATAAAGCAAGTATTCAAAACAGTTTTGAAAGAGTAAGTTTAATTTCTGCCTCATCAGTTGAAAAAGAAAAAAAATATCCAGTAAAAGTACAAGTAGATATAGGAAAAATTACAATTTCATGTACAAATCAAACTGGAGATGCAAAAGAAGAATTATATGTTTCAACAGAAGGTAAAAATCTAGAAGCTGGATTTAATCCTAAATATTTCTTAGATAGCTTAAAAGCTATAGATGATGAAGAAGTATATATTGAATTTGGTACAAGCATATCACCATGTTTAATAAAATCAACTGAAAATAATGATTATACATATATGATTTTACCAATAAGATTAAAAGAAGATTAAAAGGTGGAAGAAATTCTACCTTTAATTTATAACAAAAAAGATTAAAATAAAAAAAGTTTTCCACATTTTATTTATTAATTGTGGAAAACTAAAATAAAAACTATCATTTAAAAAAAGATAAAAAAAGATAAAAAAAGATAAAAATTAAATAAAAAAGAAAAAAGAAGAAAACAAAAGATAATATATATTAGATTGTCTGTAAAAAATTATAAAAATTATATTTAAAAGAAAATAAGAAAAAATGCTAAAAAAATATTATAGTAACAGATGTGGATAACTTAAATTAAAAAATATAATATTAAATAAAAAGCAAATTAAAAAATATAAAAATAATTAATTAAAAAAAATCGAAAAAAATAGAATAAATTAGAATAAAATAGAATAAATTAGAAAAAAAAAGAAATTAATTAAAAAACAAATTGCGAAAATCAAAAATAAGCCATTTTATTTTTTAAATAATAAAATTATATTACTAAAAAATAAAAAAAATAAAAAATAATTAAGAATAAATTAGAAAAAAATAGTAAAAAAAAGAAAAAAAAAGAAAAAAATAGAAAAAAATAGAAAAAATTAGAAATAAATAGGAAAAAATAAATTGCGAAAATCAAAAATAAGCCGTTTTTATTTTTAAATAATAAAATTATATTATTAAAAATGAAAAAGAAAAATCAAAAAAATAGTAAAAAAAAGAAAAAATTAGAAAAATTCAGAAAAAATTAGAATAAATTAGAATAAAAAAGAAAAATAAAAAACAGAAAATATACACAAATGGAGAATAATATGTGGATAAGTAAAATTAAAATAAACAATTTTAGAAATTATAATTTACAAGAAATTAATTTAAATGAAAATATTAATGTTTTTTTTGGGGAAAATGCACAAGGAAAAACAAATATAATAGAATCAATTTTTTTATGCAGTATGGGAAAATCTTTTAGAGCCAAAAAAGATAAAGAGATGATTAATTTAAATTCAGAAAGTGCAATGGTAGAAATTGACTATAAAAAATCTGATAGAGATGGAAAAATAAAAATAGAATTAAATAATAAAAAAAATGTATATGTTAATGGAATAAAAATAAAAAAATTAAGTGAATTATTAGGAAAAATAAACATAGTAATTTTTACACCAGATGATATAAATATTTTTAAAGGTGGACCACAAAATAGAAGAAGATTTTTAGATATTATGATTAGTCAATTAAAACCTAATTATATGTACAATTTAAATTTATATTTAAAAACCTTAGAACAAAGAAACAATTATTTAAAACAAATTAAAGAATTAAAAAAAGATGAAAATATGCTAGATATTTGGGATGAAGAGTTGACAAATTATGCAATAAATATTTATAAATATAGAAATGAATTTATTAATAAAATAAAAAATAAAATAAAAATAATTCATGGAGAAATTACAAATAATAAAGAAGAAATAGAAATTGAATATTTAAGTGATTGTCAAAAAAAAGAAAAATATTTAGAGTTACTAAAAACAAGAAGAAAATTAGATATAATAAAAGGTTTTACAACAAAAGGAATACACAGAGACGATTTTTTAATATATATAAATAAGAAACAATTAGATATTTATGGTTCACAAGGCCAACACAGAACAGCAATTCTTTCATTAAAATTATCAGAATTAAATATTGTATATGACGAAATCGGAGAATTTCCAATATTATTATTAGATGATTTTATGTCAGAATTAGATTCAAAAAGAAGAAATAATTTTTTAGAAAAAATAAAAAATACTCAAGTAATAATAACATGTACTGAAAAAATAGATATTGAAAATAAAAATATTTTAATATATAATGTAAAAGATGGAAAAATTTTTAAAGATGTTTAAAAATAAAAATTAATAAAATAATAGCTTAAAAAAACAAGGAGGAAAACAAATGGAAAAATATAATCATAAATACGGTGCAGAACAAATACAAGTTTTAGAAGGACTTGAAGCAGTAAGGAAAAGACCGGGTATGTACATAGGAAGCACTTCTGTTAGAGGTCTTCACCACATGGTATATGAAATAGTTGATAACTGTGTTGATGAAGCTTTGGCAGGATATTGTACAGATATTAAAGTAGAAATAGAACCTGGAAATGTAATTAGTGTTCAAGATAACGGAAGAGGTATACCAGTTGAAATACATCCAAAAACAAAAATATCAACAGCAGAAACAGTATATACTGTTTTACATGCTGGGGGAAAATTTGGAGGAGATAGTGGTTACAAAGTTTCTGGAGGTCTACATGGTGTTGGTGCTTCAGTAGTAAATGCACTTTCTACTTGGACAGAAGTTACTATAAAAAGAGATGGCGGACTTTATCAAATGTATTTTGAAAAAGGAAAAACAGTAAGAAAGTTAGAAAAAATAGGGGATAGTGAAGGTACAGGAACAAAAGTAAGATTTTTAGCAGACGATACAATTTTTGAAAGTTTAGATTATGAGTATGAAGTACTAGAAAAAAGATTTAGGGAAATGGCATTTTTAACAAAAGGACTTAAAATTACAATAGAAGACAAAAGAGAAGAAACACCAAAAAAAGCAGAGTTCTGTTATGAAGGTGGACTAATTTCATTTGTAGAATTTTTAAATAAAAATAAAGAAAAACTACATAAAGATCCAATTTATATAGAAAAAACAGGAGAAATTCCAGTAGAAATATCAATTCAATATACTACTAGTTATTCAGAAAATATCTACACTTTTGTAAACAACATAAATACTATAGAAGGTGGAACACATTTAGAAGGTTTTAAAAGAGCTTTAACAAAAGTTTTTAATGATTATGCAAGAAGTCATAATATTTTAAAAGAAAAAGACAACAATTTACAAGGAGAAGACATAAGAGAGGGAATAACAGCAGTTGTATCAGTAAAAGTAAAAGAACCACAATTTGAAGGACAAACTAAAACAAAATTAGGTAATAGCGAAGTAACAGGTGTAGTACAAAGTATGGTAAATGAAGCATTATCAACATTCTTAGAAGAAAATCCTTCAGTTGCAAAAGCAATATTAGAAAAATGTATTAGTGCATCAAGAGCAAGAGAAGCTGCAAGAAAAGCAAGGGAACTAGTAAGAAAGAAGAACTCATTAGAAACGTCAACACTTCCTGGTAAGCTTGCTGATTGTAGTAGCAAAAATCCAGATGAATGCGAAGTATACATAGTAGAAGGGGACTCAGCAGGAGGAAGTGCAAAACAAGGAAGAGACAGAAAATTTCAAGCTATTTTACCTTTATGGGGAAAAATGTTAAATGTAGAAAAATCAAGAGCAGACA
>CALXUW010000096.1 GCA_944391795.1 uncultured Clostridia bacterium | reverse complement strand
TTATAATATTATCCCCCCTGCCCCTTAATCCCACAGTATCTAGGAGCTTAGCGATGTTTTCCAAAAAGGGAGAAGTGTCCCAGAGTGGTCAAAATGTCCAATTGGGAAACGTCCCAAATTGTCCCTATTGTTGTAATTCTGTTCTTACTGTATTTACTTCTGTTACTGTTGCTTTTTGTGCTGGTACATAGTAGCCTTTTGACTGAGCTATTTTGAATAGTTCATATTGAAAACTTTCGTCATTATTTCTTATTTGTTGGAATGTTTGTCTTAAGTTCATATTTTCTGCTTCTGAGATGGCTGTTTGATATGCTGTTAAATCAGATTTAACTCCTGCTAAGATATCGTTTACCATTGTTTTTTCATCCATATTTTTTATTCCCTCCTTAATTAATTATTTAGAAATGTCATTAATTTTTGTTTTGTGTTTAGCGCATCTTGCGCTGATTTTGTAAATAATTGTTTGATTTGTGGATCAACTGCTTGTGATGAATATGTGTTTAATTTTTGGTATGCTGTTTCGTGTGCTCCTATTAGATGTCTTAAATGTTGTAATTCCATTTGATTTAAATCTGCCATTTTTATCCTTCCTTTCATTGTTTTTTCTTTTTATAGTATTTACAAATTTAATTGTTTTATTCAAAAACCATTTTTTGCAATGAAATTTATAGATAAAATACATATCTAAAAAAAGATAAAAAGCTTGATTTTTTTATTTTTCAAACTTTTTATCTTTATAATTTAATTTATGACTTCTAAATTTGCAAATCTTGCCATTAATCTTTTATGTCCTACTTTGTCAAAACTTATATCTACTTTTAAATCATCACCTTCTGGTTCTACTGAATTTATTGTACCTTCTCCGAATTTTTTATGAAATACTCTTACTCCTTCTTCATATTTTGATAAATCACAATTATTTTGTGTTTTTTTACCTAAATTACTTAAAAAGCTTTCTGCCGTTCTAAATGCAAAATTTCCTATTTGATTGTTGCTTTTTGCCGCAACTCCTATTGGTTCTTTTTCATTTATTTTATATGTTTTTATACTTCCACTATTTTTGCTTCCATATGTCCATGTGTATTTAGAGTCCTCTATTGTTTCTTGCGTGCTTGAATTTCCAAAAGCTTCTTCATGCCCTTCTAATAATTCTTCTGGTATTTCTTGTAAGAATCTTGACATTGGATTATAACTTGTTGAACCAAATATAGTTCTTTGCTTACTACATGTTAAAAATAGATTTTCTTTTGCTCTTGTTATTCCTACATAGCATAAACGTCTTTCTTCTTCTAATTCTTTTGGTTCCATCATTGATTGGTAGCCTGGGAAAATTCCTTCTTCCATTCCTACTAGAAATACTGCTTTAAACTCAAGTCCTTTTGCACTATGTAAGGTCATAAGTATTACTGAATCTTCTTGTTCTTCTACATTGTCTAGGTCACTAGAAAGCGTTATTCCTTCTAGGAAATCACTTAGACCATTTTCTGCTGATTCTTCTTCAAATTCTATTGCTACTGTTAGGAATTCTTCTAGGTTGTCAATTCTGTTTTGTGCTTCTACAGTATTTTCGTTTTCTAGTGCTTTTATGTAAAGAGTTTTTCTTAATGTTAATTTTATTAATTCTGAAATTGATATCTCGTCTTTTTTAGCTTTTAATTCTTCTATTACGTTTATGAAATCCCTAGAGTTTAAATATACTCTATTTAAACCAAATTCATCTGCTTTTTTTATTATTTCATACATTGATGTTCCTGTGGTTTCTGAAATTTGCTCTATTTTATCTAAGCTTGTTTTTCCTATCCCTCTTTTGGGTTCATTTATAATTCTTTTTAAACTTAAGTTATCATTTCCATTTTGGATTAATCTTAAATATGCAATTATGTCTTTTATTTCTTTTCTTTCATAGAATTTTAGACCACCTACTATTTTGTATGGAATATTTTCTCTTCTTAGTATATCTTCTATTACCCTTGATTGTGTATTCATTCTATATAATACTGCAAAATCAGAATATTTATAGTATTCTTCTCTTTTTAGATGTTCTATTTGCTCTACTATGTATGCTGCTTCATCATATTCATTATCTGCTTTATATATTTTAGGTAGCTTCCCCTCTTCATTTTTAGTCCATAATTCTTTTTTGTATTTTACTTCATTATTTTTTATTACTGCATTTGCTGCTTTTAGGATATTACTTGTACATCTATAGTTTTGTTCTAATTTTATTATTTTTGTTCCTGGAAAGTCCCTTTCAAAGTTTAGAATATTTGAAATATCAGCCCCTCTAAAACTATATATTCCGTTGGTCATTATCTCCTACAACTGTTATATTTCCGTTTTTTGAGGCAAGCATTGTTACTAGTGTGAATTGGGCTTTATTTGTGTCTTGATATTCATCTACTAATACATATTTAAATTTGTTTGAATAGTATTCCAAAATATCTGGATTTTCCATTAATATTTTAATTGCGTAATTTATTATGTCATCAAAGTCAATTGCGTTGTTTTCTTTTAACCTTTTTTGATATAACTCATAGACGGTTGCAATTTTTTCTTTTCTAAAATCTCCTTTTGCTCTTAATGCATATTCACTTGGCTCTAGCATTTCATTTTTAGCATTACTTATTTGAGACATAACATTTCTATCTGTAAATAGTTTGTCATCTATTGCTAAATCTTTTAGGCAACCTTTAATTAATGTTTTTTGATCTGATGTATCAAATATTATAAATGAGGAATCAAAACCAATTCTATCTATAAATTTTCTTAAAATTCTAACACAAATTGAGTGAAATGTTCCCATCCAAATATCTTTGGCATCATCACCTACTAGGGATGCTATTCTTTCTTTCATTTCGTTTGCAGCTTTATTTGTAAAGGTAATAGCTAAAATGTCCCATGGCTTTGCACCCTTTTCTCCAATTAAATATGCGATTTTATGTGTTAGTACCTTAGTTTTTCCGCTTCCTGCTCCTGCAATTACAAGGCATGGACCTTCAGTTGAAATTACTGCTTCATATTGTTTATCATTTAATTCTTTTAATATATCTTGCATTTATATTTTCCTTTCTTTGTTTTTTCTTCTTTCAAAACTCTGTTTGTATTTTACTATATTCGGATTAAAAATGCAAGTGTTTTTGTCTCTAAACTATGGTCGTAAATATCCCTATCACAAATCCTAGGATATTTCCGAATTGCTGTCATTCTTCCATGGTAGAGTTTGTTTGATTCTGGTATTAGTTCTCCGTGATACTATATATAGCATTGCACCTGCTGCAAAACTTAAACATATTGCTATTATTTGTTCTGAAATTGAGCCAATTATTGCCCCAAAAAATGCTCCTATACCTGTTGTTATTCCTGATAAAATTATATAGAATATTACTTTTGATATTTTCATTCCACCATTTTTCATGGGTACTGCCATTGAAACTCCTTCTGGTATATCATGCAAGCATATAGCTATAGCTAAACTGAGTCCAAGTTTTATTGAAGCTTCAAATCCAGAACCTATTGCTAATCCTTCTGGGAAATTATGTATCGCTAATCCTATTGATACTATTATCCCTGTTTTTAATAATGTATTTTTATCGTTTTTTATTATTTTAGTATTATTAAATTTTTTATCAACTATTAGATCACAAAATACCATCATTATTATCCCAATTATAATACCTATTACAACATTAAGTATGTTGCTTATTCCTAAAGCTTCTGGTATTAAATCAAAACATATTATTGACATCATTAATCCTGATGCAAATGATAAAATAAAACTTAAAAACTTGTTAGAATTCTTTTTTATTACTACACCTATTATTCCTCCTAAGGTTGTTCCAAAGGTCCCAAAAAATAATCCTATGATTGTAGTTTTTAATATTTCCATAAATATAAGCTCCTTATAATATATTTATATTTTAATTTATTTTAAAAAGTTTGATAATATTCTTTACTTTTTTATGTTTTTAATTAATAATATAAAAAGGAGCGTTTTTTTATGAATTTAGAAATTTTAAATGATTTATGTATTTTAATTAATAATGATGATTTAACTAAAAAAATTAAACTTATAGACAAATTAATAGATTTTAAAAATTAATATATCAAATTCTGATATTATGAATATTTGCCAAATTTATTTAAAAAATGATAAAAAATTGGCAAATAAAATGATATCAATTAATGGTGAATATAATTTAATTAGTGAAAATATTTCTTTTTTAAATATTGATGATGTAGAAATACTTGCTGCAAATATTTATGATATTTACAAATATATGATTACAAATTATGGTTATTTTTTATAATTATAATAACTAAAAAAAACTTCTTAAAATTTTTCTTTTAAGAAGTTTTTTTATATTTTTTTTCTTCAATTATATTTCCCTCTACATCTTTTAAAATTATTTTTTCATTATCTAGAATTAAATAACTGTTTTTTGTATTATTTTTAGGTAAAGATATTGATCCAGGATTTGCAAATATTTTTCCATTAGTTTCTTTTATAAATCCTGTGTGGAAATGTCCATAAATCATTAAATCAAAATCTTTATTTGGTAATTTATCAATATTATATTTATGTCCATGGGTTAAAAATATTTTTTTGCCGTTTATATTAGTTTCTATATTATCTTGAAAAGTAAATTCAGAAATCATTTCATCTACTTGTGCATCACAATTTCCTCTTACAGCTAGAATTTTATCTTTTAGAGAATTTAGTATTTTAGAAACTTCCATAGGATTATATTCTTTAGTAAGATTGTTTCTTGGCCCATGATAATAAAGGTCTCCTAATAATATTATTTTGTCTGGACTTTCTCTTTTTTCAATTTCTAATATTTTTTTGGCATAATAATTTGAACCATGTATATCTGATATTATTAATACTTTCATTTTTATTCTTCACCTTTTAATTTTTCTGCTCTATCTGCTGCAATTAAATTGTCTATCATTTCATCTAAGTCGCCATTTAAGAAATTTTCCATTTGATAGATACTCATTCCTATTCTATGGTCAGTGATTCTTCCTTGTGGGTAGTTATATGTTCTTATTTTTTCACTTCTTTCAGCTGACCCTACTTGTTCTTTTCTACTATTTGCTATTTGGCTATCTTGTTTTGCTTTTTCTATTTCATATAGTTTTGTTCTTAGCATTTTCATTGCATTATCTTTATTTTGGAATTGTGATCTTTCTGTTTGACATTCTACTACAATTCCTGTTGGTTCATGTATTAGTCTTACGGCTGAAGAGGTTTTGTTTATGTGTTGTCCGTCCTGCCCCTGAAGCCCTAAATACTTCCATTTTTATATCTGATGGATTTATTTCTATTTCTACATCTTCTACTACTGGTAAAACTGCTACTGTTGCAGTTGATGTGTGTATTCTTCCACTACTTTCTGTATCTGGTACTCTTTGAACTCTGTGTACTCCACTTTCGAATTTTAATCTACTATATGCTCCTTTTCCTGTAATCATAAATGATATTTCTTTGTACCCTCCAAGTCCTGTTTCATTTTCATTTAGAACTTCTAATTTCCAGTGTTTTTTTTCTGCATACATTGTGTACATTCTAAATAATGTTCCTGCAAAAAGTGCAGCTTCTTCTCCACCTGCTCCTGCTCTTATTTCACAGATAATATTTTTGTCATCATCTGGATCTTTTGGTATTAGTAAAAATTTTAGTTCTTCTTCTAATTTAGGTAATTTTTCTTTATTTTCATAGTAATCTATTTCTGCTAGTTCTTTCATTTCTGGGTCGTCAAGCAATTCTTTTGCTTCTTCCATTGCTTGTTTTACTTTTTTATATTCTCTAAATTTTAATACTACTTCTTCTATACTTGCATGCTCTTTGATTAGAGTTTGCCATTTTGATTGGTTTTGTATTATTTGGGGATCTGCTATTAATTTTGTTAATTCGTCATACCTTTTTTTTTCTTCTTCTAATTTTTCAAACATAAAAATTCTCCTTTATTTTTAATTATCTTAATTATTATACTATATTTTTTTGGTAAATACAAGAATTTTATTAATAACATAATTTATAAATTAATATTAATAATAGGTTATTGGTATAATTGTATTACTAAAATTATATGAAAAATATAAATTTATATGGACTAAATATTTAATATAATTATAATAAAATATATAAATAATAAAATAAAGACCAAAGCTATATTTTTTGGTCTTTATTTTATTAATAAAAATTAATTAAGTTTTTTATAATTCTATATAATTATATGTAATATTTTCATTATCTAAAATTTCTTTTTCTCTTGAAGTACATGTAAATATAATTATTTGTCTATCATCATAATTTTTAGCTAAATATTTTATAATATTATTTAATCTTTCCGTATCATAATATGCAAAAGCTTCATCTAAAATTATTGGCATTTTTTCATCTGATAATTCTTTTGTCATTGAAAGTCTTAATGAAAGATACATTTGATCTATTGTTCCTATACTTAATTTTGAAATTGATTCATAATTTCCATTTTCTAGTTCTACCATTAAACCTGTTTCATCATTAAATTTAACATTTAGATATTTTCCATTGGTTATTTCAGAAATTATATTTGATAAATTTTGTGTAAACTTAGGGGTTACTGAGTTTCTCATTTTCTCGTATGCTATATTTAAAACTTCTTTTGCATAAGAAATACTTTTTTCTAAGTTTTTTAAGGTTAACATTTTTTCTTTATTGTCAACCAGTTCTTCTTCTATTTTTGCTAAATTATTTAATTTTGGTTCAAAATTTTCTTTGTCTAAATTTAATGTATGTAATTTTATTTTTTTATCATTTATTATTTTTTGTAAATTTTCTATTTTATAATTTATATTTTCTAAATTATTTATTTCTTCTATTTTATTTTTTTCTATTTTATTTAAATAATTATTTTTTATTTTTTCTTTTTCTAAATTTATTTTTAAATTAAAATTATTTTTTAAATTATTTATTTCATTTTCTAATTCTAAATTATTTTTTTCTAATAAATTAATTTGATTATTTTTATTATTTATTTCTATATTTATTTTTTCTTCTATTATTTTTTTTTTTTTTTCTTCATTTTTTATTTTTTTATTTTTATTTTTTATTAAAAATATCCAAAAAATTAAAAACGTTGGGACTGTAAGAAGAAAAATATATTTAAAAATATTATTTTTTACGAAAATAAATTGCAAAATATTAATTATTAATAATAAAATAAATATTAATATTAATTTTTTATTTAATTTATTTTTATTATTTTTTATTTTTTTATTTTTTTCTAAATTATTTTCTAAAATATTTTTATTATTATTTTCTATTTTATTTTTTTCATTTTTTAATAAATTTATTTTTTCTAAATTTTCTTTTTTTAAATTTTCTTTTATTTTTATTTTTTCTTTTTCTATTTTTTCATTTTCATTTAAAATTTTTATTTCTTTTAAATAATTATTTTCATTTTCTAAATTTGAAATTTCTTCTATTAATTTATTTTTATTTTCTTCTATTTCATATTTTAAGTCTTCATATTTTTCAAGTTTCAATTTTTCTTTTTCTAGATCTTCTATTTTTTGTGAGATTATATTAATTGGCTTTTCCCTAGTTCTTCCTGTCCCTATTTCATCTGATTGCTTTTTATTAATTCTATCTAGAGCTTTTTTGTATGATACATTATCTTCTCCTGTGCCTACTAAATTTGCTATTTTTTGAATTAATATATTTTGTTCTTGTTTTTCTAATATTACTTCTTCTTGATTAACTACTATTGTTGATAAAAATAATTCTTCATCTATTTTTGTTTGTTCTTGAAAAAATTCATTTCCTTTGTTTTTGTCTATATTAAATTGTTTTGATATTTCTTCCATATTTTCATTAAATATTTTTGGATTTTTCTTTTTAAAATCTCTAAATACTTCAAATTTTTCTTTATTATCTAATTCATAAATTATTTTTCCTGAAAATTCTTCTCCTTCCCATGGTTTGTATTTATCAAAATCAGAATATGCTTTACCTTTTTTATTTTTTGAAATTCCGTAAAATGAATTTATTATAAATTTTAATAAAGTAGATTTTCCTGCTTCATTTTTTCCATATATTATATTTAATTTTGAATCTAAATTTATTTCTTTATTTTTTTTTTTTCTATAGGAATTTATTTTTAGTTGATTTATTTTCAATATTTATTAACCTCCTATTCTAATGCTTCTAACCCTATTTCTATTGCGTTTTCTATTATTTCTTTTTCTTCCTTAGTAATGTTTTCTTGATTTTTTATTCTTTCTTTCATTTCTTTTATAAATAATCCTTTTAGTGTATTTTCATTTGATAATTTATCTAAATCTATTGCTATTTTTGTTTTATTTTTTATTTTTATTATTTTTTCATCTAAAGCAAATTTTAATAATTCATATGTATTGATTTCAAAATTTCTTTTTCCTTCTAATATTATTTTTATGTATTCATTTTCTTTTATATCTAATTCATTTATTTTTTCTATTAGCTCTTCTTTTGATGGAATATCAGTTATATCTAATTTTATTTCTTTGAATTCTTTTTCATCTAATGGAATAAATTTGGTTTTTATTTGGTCTTTGGTAAGTTCTCCTTGTATCATTCCATGTTCTCCTAATTCATCAAATCCTAAAGATACTGTTGATCCGGGATAAACAATTCTTTGATTTTCTTCTTCATTAAAATATAATTTATGAATATGGCCTAGTGCAATATAGTCAAAGCCTTTTTCTTTTAACATTTTTTTAGACATTGAATTGTATTGTTTTTCTTCAATTGATGCTCCATCTAGTGTTCCATGGATTACTAGAATATTTAATTTGTCTTTATTTTCTAAAATTAAATCTTCTATTTTAGAATCTGTTAAATAAAAATCGTCAAATCCATATCCGTATATGTTTACATCTTCTAGTTCTACTTTTTCTAATTTTGAAGTAAATATTTTTACGTTTTCATTCCATTCAAATTTATTATAGTATGAATTTTTTAGATATGGGTCATGATTTCCTGGTGAAATAAATATTTTCGTATTTGGAATTTCTTTAAATAAATTGTTTATATATTCTATTGTTGTTTGTTTTATATATTTATGTTCATATAGGTCACCAGATATGAATAAAAATTCTATATTATTTTGTTTTATATATTCTATTACTTTTTTAAATACTTTTCGTTGATCTAACCTTCTTAAGTCTCCCATTACATCTTTGTCTGATAGTCTTACAAATGGACTGTCAAAGTGCATGTCTGCTATGTGTATAAATTTCATTAGTTTTCTTCCTTTCTTTTTTTGCTTTATTTATTTTATTATATATGATTAATTTTTTCAAGGGTATTTT
>CALXUW010000095.1 GCA_944391795.1 uncultured Clostridia bacterium | reverse complement strand
TTCAAACTACAAGCCCATTCAATTTTAGAGAGTAATTCTTCTCGTATTTTGTTTTTCTTTTTTACAATTTTAATCATATCACACCATCCTTCCTTTTTCAAGTTAAAGGCGACAAAAAAATCAACCTTTTACAGTTGATTTATCAATACTTTCGTCTGGTGCGACGATTTTACTTAATGGAGCCAATAGGCAGAATCGAACTGCCGACCTACGGGTTACGAATCCGTTGCTCTACCAACTGAGCTATATTGGCATATAAAAGAAAACAACTTTAAAATTGTCTTCTTTTATTTTTTATATTAATACATTCCGTCCATTCCTGATGGCATTGCTCCTTCATGGTTTCCGCAATTGCATCCTTTGGCTTCTGGTACGTCTGTCACTAAACTTTCTGTTGTTAGTACCATTGAGCTTATTGATGCTGCATTTTGAAGTGCACTTCTTGTAACTTTTGTTGGATCTACTATTCCTGCTTTTTTCATATCTACATATTCTTCTTTTGATGCATCAAATCCTATTCCTGTTTCTTTATTTTTTATGTTGTTTATGATAACTGCTGGTTCTAATCCTGCATTTATTGCTATTTGTTTTGCTGGTTCTTCTAGAGCTTTTAGAACTATTTTTGCTCCTAATTTTTCTGAATCATTTAGTTTTTCTACTAATTTTTCTACTTTTGGAATTACATTTATTAATGCTGTTCCTCCTCCTGCTACTATTCCTTCTTCTACTGCTGCTTTAGTTGCAGATAATGCGTCTTCTATTCTTAATTTTTTGTCTTTCATTTCTACTTCTGTTGCAGCTCCTACACCAATTACAGCTACTCCTCCTGCAATTTTTGCTAGTCTTTCTTGTAAACCTTCTTTGTCATATTCACTTTTTGTTTCTGCTATTTGCGCTTTTATTTGTCCTACTCTATCTGCTATTAGTTGTTTATCTCCATTGCCATCTACTATAATTGTATTTTCTTTTTGAACTTTTACTTGTTTTGCTCTTCCTAGTTGTTCTATTTTTGTGTCTTTTAATTCTAGTCCTAAATCAGATGTTATTACTTCTCCTCCTGTTAATACTGCTATGTCTTCTAGCATTGCTTTTCTCTTGTCTCCAAATCCTGGTGCTTTTACAGCAACAACATTTAGAACTCCTCTTAATTTATTTAATACTAATGTAGATAATGCTTCTCCTTCTATATCATCACAAATTATTACTAATTTTCCTGATTCTTGCATTAGAGCTTCTAGTAATGGTAAAATTTCTTGAATGTTGCTTATTTTTTTGTCTGTTATTAATATATATGGATTATCTAATATTGCTTCCATTTTTTCTGTATCTGTTACCATGTAAGGAGATACATATCCCTTGTCAAATTGCATACCTTCTACTACATTTAATTCTGTATTTGATGTTTTTGATTCTTCAATTGTAATTACTCCGTCTTTTGATACTTTTTCCATTGCTTCTGCAATTAAGTTTCCTATTTCTTCGTTGTTTGCAGAAATGCTTGCTACTCTTGCTATGTCATCTTTTCCATTTACTGTTGAACTTATTTCTTTTAGTGCTTCTACTGCTTCATTTACTGCTTTATCCATTCCTCTTTTTATTGCCATTGGGTCAGCTCCTGCTGCAACATTTTTTACTCCTTCTTTAATCATACTTTGAGCAAGTACTGTAGCTGTAGTTGTTCCATCTCCTGCTACATCATTTGTTTTTGTAGAAACTTCTTTTACTAATCTTGCTCCCATATTTTCAAATTTATCTTCTAGTTCTATTTCTTTTGCTATTGTTACACCATCATTTGTAATTAGTGGTGCTCCAAAGCTTTTATCTAATACTACATTTCTACCTTTTGGTCCTAATGTTACTTTTACAGTATCTGCTAATTTATTAACTCCTTCTAATAAAGATCTTCTTGCATCTTCTCCAAATTTTATTATTTTTGCCATTTTAAATTCCTCCTTTTTATTTTATATAATTTTTTATGGCTTTTATTTATTTTTTCTTTTGTTTTTTATAACTTTTTATTCTACTATTGCTAATATGTCTTCTTGTTTTACTATTATGTATTCTTTACCTTCATATTTTACTTCTGTTCCAGAGTATTTGCTAACAATTACATTATCACCTTTCTTTACATTCATTGGTTCTAATTTTCCATCTATTTTTTCTCCTGGTCCTACTTCTATTACTTCTGCTATTTGAGGTTTTTCTTGAGCAGCTCCTGCTAATATAATTCCACTTTTGGTTGTTTCTTCGCCTTCTTTCATTTTTATTAATACTCTACTTCCTAATGGTTTAATCATTTTACATTACCTCCTCAAATTTTTTAGCACTCTTTGCAAGTGACTGCTAATAATTTATACCTTATTTTTTAAATTGTCAATAGTTTTTTTATATTTTTCACATAATGTTCACATTTTTTATTTTTTTAGTTACCTCTAGTTTGTTATTTAGTATTTTGTTTTGCATACAACAAATAAAGGTTAGTTAAAAAAACGTAAACCTTACATGATAATATATATTTTATTCTAGTGTATTTATATATATGTCTATTTTTCTTGATTTTTATTAATTATCAATATATAATATTAATATGAAAAAGTTAATTGTAGATGAAAAATATGATGGAAAAAAATTGAATATATTTTTATTAGACAATATTTCAAATTTAACTAATAATCTTTTTTATAAAACTTTAAGAAAAAAAGATATTAAAGTTAATGGTAAACGAGTTTTAGAAAATATTACTGTTTATAAAAATGATGAAATATTAGTCTATATTGCTGATGATTTATTGAGAATTTCTTTAGATATTGTATTTGAAGATGAAAATATTTTAATTATTAATAAACCTTATAATTTAGAAGTAACTGGAAATAATAGTTTAACTATGTATGTTCATCAAAAATACAATAATTCTCCATTTAAACCTATGCCCTGTCATAGATTAGATAGGAATACTAAAGGTCTTGTCTTGTTTGCAAAAAATCAAGAAAGTCTTGATTTTTTGCTTTATAAATTTAAAAATCATGAAATTGAAAAACATTATTTGGCTTTGGTTTATGGTATTCCTAAGGTAAATCATAAAAAGTGTGAGGCTTTTTTGTTTAAAGATAATAAAAAATCTCAAGTATATATTAGTGATTATTTTAAAAAAGGATATCAAAAAATTATTACTACTTATACTGTTGTAGAGAAATATAAAAATAATACTTCTTTGTTAGATGTTGAAATTGAAACAGGTAAAACTCATCAAATTCGTGCTCATCTTGCGTTTATGGGATTTCCTATTGTGGGCGATCGGAAAATATGGAATTAATAGTATTAATAAGAAATTTGGTAAAAAATATCAAATGCTTTTGGCTTATAGTTTGAAGTTTAATTTTAGGAATGATTCTGGAATTTTAAATTATTTGAATGGTAGATGTTTTGTTTTAGATGATGAAAATAAAAAATTTTAAGAAAACTTTTTTGTTTATGCATTATAAAGTTTAAAAACACAAGAATTTTAGCAAAGATTCTTGTGTTTTTTATATTAAATAATTTATATTAAAATATTAATAAAGTTTAAAATTTAACTCCTTTATATTTTTGTATATCTTCTAATTTTATTTTAGTTGTTAAAATGGGGTTGGTTTCAGCATTTTTCATTAGGGTAACAATTTTTTCTAAGTTAACTATTTTTTCTTTAACTTCTTCTTCGTTTTGGGCTTTTAATACTGAATATACATTTGATAGTAATCTTAATTTTCCTCTTGGATCAGGTCCAATATATGCATCACTATATAATTGGCATAGATAAAGTAGTTCTAGAACTTTCTTTTTAGTATCTTTAGTAATTGAAGTTTCTATGAATGATTTCATTTCTTCTTCTATATTTAATTTACTTTTAAATTTTTCTACAATTTCTTTTGATAAACTACTTATAATTTCATCATCCATTTAAATTCCTCCTATAGGATAAAAATACTTTTAATGGAGCAAATAACATACAAGTTACGAACTTCGTTCTCTTTCTGAAAATATTATATATGAATTATCATTAAATTTCAATGGACATATGGAGAATTTTGATATTTTATAGTATAATATATGAAATTTGAGCGTAAAGGAGTGATAAAATATGAATGCTAATTTATGTACGCAATTACTAATAGCAATAATTCCTGCAATTATAACAGGAATTGGAAGTTTATTTATTTCTTTAAAAAAGTGTAAAAATGAAATTAGAACACTAGAGACAAATAATAAGCATGAAATAGAAAAGCTAATGAAACAGCATGAAATAGATCTTAATGCATTAAAAGAAAAACATAGGCTTGA
>CALXUW010000094.1 GCA_944391795.1 uncultured Clostridia bacterium | reverse complement strand
TATTAAAACCATAGTCCATATTACTACTGATGCAATGATAAAATGTATACCTTTCTTTTGCTTTTTACTGCAATCTTTTTTTAATTCTTCCAAATTCATTTTTTATCCTCCCATACAAATTACTATTTTTAGTAAAGATTATTTGCACTTCTATAAATTACTATTCGTGTTAGTCTTTATTCTATAGCTCCTGCTATACATTTATTAAACATATACATTTCTATTTGTATTGTTTTATCAGTTGTTACATCTTTAATCATTCTAACTTCATAACCTAAGCCTTGGTATATGATTGTTTTCATAGAAAAATCATCTTCTTGCTTAACTATCGTAAATATAGGCTCTCTAAAACTATTTACTCTATTCATATCAACAGAAATAACGATACAATATAATGTTACTAAAACAATTATAATTGATAAAACAATTTTTAATGTTTTCTTACAAAATTTTACTACTAGCAACATTGCTATAATTAATAAAATAAAAATTCCTAACATATTTTTTCCTCCATAACTTACTATTTTACATTACAATTTTATCATCAAATATTATTATTATCAATAGCCAATTTTTATTACTTTTTTATAAGTTTAATCTCTAATTTCATAATAAGTAATTTTATTTTTACATATTAAAATTTGCATATAAACTATTTAAAAATTATTTTGAATATTTTCTTTGATTTGTATAATTAGAAATAATTTTTCTATTTACTTTATTATTATTTCTAATATTATTTTTTATATTATTATCTTCCACTTTTTGATGGATATCTTTATTTTTTTTCATATACCACTCCAATTCTTTTTGTGGTTGGTATATTTTTAAATTCACAGGTGTAGATTTAAACTTACAATTCCCCGCCCTTTGGGAAAATGCAAAAGAAATCAAATACTCCCAAGGTTTTACCAAACCTTCACCACGTGACTTCGTAGGCTATCGGTCCACTAACTGAACCTGAAGCAATTGCAATTTATAATTTTACTTTATCACATAATTTTGAACTTATACTAGCATATCATTCACAAGGCGAGGTTATTTACTGGCAATTTCAAAATTATAATCCACCAAGAAGTTTAGAAATTGGAACTAAGCTATCATTAGCAAGTGGATATTCTTTAGAGCCTACACCTTATAATTCTAGTTTTGCAGGTTTTAAAGATTGGTTTATACAAACTTACAATAGACCACGGATATACTATTGAAGTAGGCCTTGGAGAAAATCCGCTTCCAATTTCTCAGTTTGATAAAATTTATAATGATAATATCGGTATTCTTATCTTAAGTGCTATTATTTAAAAAAGTAAAGTTTTATTTAAGTTTAGCCAAATTTCAAATATAATTTCTATTTTGTTTTGGTTATACTTAAATAAATAACTTTACTTTTTATTTACAAATTATTCTTTTTCTAAAATTTCTAAAATATGTGAACTATATCCAATTAAATCTTTTCTTTTGCAATTTTTTAAGTGATAGTCTACATATATTTTGAATTCTTCATCATCTAACTTGTTTATATATTCTTGCATTTGTAGAGCAATGCCATCTGTTGCTATTGTTTCTAGGTGTTTTACTTTAAATTGTTTTATTAGTTTGTTAAAATCTTCTATTCTAAATGTTGCAAAAATTTCTTCTTCTACTTTAGGTATATTCCAATCATCATCACATAGTTCTTTTAACTTTTTTAAATTTTTCTTTCTTAATCCATATGACATGACTACAGCATCACTAGTTATATATGCAATAAATATTTTTCCTTCTTTTTTTGTAACTCTAATTGCTTCTTTTATTGCTTTTTCTATGTCTTTTTCTTTAAATAAGTGATATAAAGGACCTAATACTAATGTTACATCAAAAGTATTATCTTCATACATGTTTAAGTTCATACAATTTCCATGCATTGCATTTATTTTCATATCTTTTGTTATTTTACTTTTTAATAGTTTTAAATTTCTATCTACTAGTTCAACTGAATCTACTTTGAAACCTTTTGATGCATATGTAATTGAATATCTTCCTGTTCCTGCTCCTACTTCTAATATTCTATTTTTACTATTTAAATATTTATCTATATAATTTGTAGTTGTTAAATATTCAATAGAATGAGCTTTGTCTTTAATTAGTCTTGATTCTTCATCATATGTGTTATAATAATTATTTAAAATTTTTTCTACTTTATTCATACGTTCTCCCATTTCTTTCTTATTTAATGTTTATTATTTTATTTTTCTTTTATGATTTCTTTATTGCAACTTTAATTTTTAGTATTTATATTATAAAAAGTCTCGTAAAGAAATCCTTTAAGACTCCTTTGCAAGACTTTAATTTATCTTTTATCAAAGTGTAAGTAACTTTTTATTTAGTTACTCTTTACCGCTTTATAGGTAAACTCTTAAATTATGTTTTATATTTTAGCACATATTTACTAATTAGTCAAGCTTTTTTTGTTTTTTTTTATCTCTGACTTCTAGTTACGGGCTGTTGTAATTCATAGTTAAATTAGATTGGTCTTCGAGATGATATTTATATAAAATTTATGCAATGACGAATGCGATTGGAGTAAATAATAGCCCTTCTTAGTATAAAATGAATGAGGAAGCGTGAAATTATGTAACGAGAGGCTCATTTATTTTATATTTAGAAGGGCTTTATTTACGTATTGAGCCGAGGAATGGAATAAATTTTATATAAATATCATCTCGAAGACCAATCTAATTTAACTATGAATTACAACAGCCTCAACTTTTAGTTACTTAAATAAAATATAAGTGAAGGTAAATTATAATTTTTTTACCTTCACTTATATTTTTACTTTTTATTTTTCTAATTTGTTATCCATTTTACTAAATTCAAATTTGCTGGTTCTAATAACATTTCATGCTTTGGCATTACTCTGAATGTATATCCATAATTTCCACCTGTTGTTAATTCTATTTTTGCAGTGTAATAATATATTCTTTCTTCTTCATCTTCATCTTGTAATTTCATTGGGATTATACTTACATCTTCTACTACTCCATTTTCTAATATCTTGCCATAATATACTTCTACGGTTACATTATTTACATCAATATTTGGTAATTGTACTTCACAACTTACTTCTATGTTATTTCCTGCATCTATTGTAATATTGTCTAAATTATTTACTTGTGTTATTTTTATATCTTTCCAGTTTATATATAGATCTTTTTTCCAACTATTAAATGCTGCAACATTATCTATGTCTTCATAGTATTTTTTAGTTAAGTTACATAGTGGTATGTAATATTGATTTGTATAATCTACAAGCATTCTTGCTGTACTGTATTTTCCACCTGTTGTTATAATTGAGTTTTTCATTAATTCTATCCATTTTTTTGATAAACCATTTTTGTCTTTTTCGTAGTAAGCTGGTATTATTTTTTCTTCTAATGTGTGATATAAACTTTGGCTATCTGCTAGGTCTTGTGCTTCATATGAATCATATTGCGCATTTGTTCCTATTGTCCATCCATTAGTTTGGGTGTATCCTTCTGCCCACCAACCATCTAATACACTAAAATTAATTACTCCGTTTACTGATGCTTTTTGTCCACTTGTGCCTGAAGCTTCCATTGGTCTTCTTGGATTATTTAACCACACATCTACACCACTTACTAGATATCTTGACATTGCTATATTATAATTTTCAAGTAAGAATATTTTTCCTTTAAATTGTGGCATCATTGAAACATCATGTATAAATTTAATTAAATCTTGCCCTTCTTTATCTTGTGGATGTGCCTTTCCTGCATATATTATTTGTACTGGTCTTTTACTATTATTTAGTATTTGTGTTATTCTTTCTAAATCTTTAAAGATTAGAGTTGCTCTTTTGTATGTTGCAAATCTTCTTGCAAATCCTATTGTTAGAGCTTCTGGATTTAATTTTGATATAATTTCGTTTATTTGTTCATAATTATAACCTGAACGTCTAAATCTTTCTACTGTATTTTCTTTTACTAATTTTAGTAATTTTTCTTTTCTGAATTTATGAACTTCCCACAATTTTTCATCTGGTATATTTTTTATTTTTTCCCATACATAATCTTGATGCATATTATCTTGCCAATATGGCATTAAATATTTGTTAAATAGTTCTTTCATTCTTGGTGCAAGCCATGAACAAGTGTGTATACCATTTGTTACATATCCTATTGGAGATTCATTTGCTGCAATTTCTGGCCATACATCTCCGAATAATTCTCTTGAAACTGCTCCATGTAATTTACTTACACCATTTTTCTTTCCTGCTATCTTTAGGGCTAATATTCCCATATTAAAGCCTTCTTCTAGTTCTTTTCCTGGTTTCATTCCTAGTTTTAAAAATTCTTCTCTAGATAGTCCTAGTCTTGGCCAAAAATCTTTAAAGTATTTTTCTACTAGGGCTATTGGGAATATATCATTTCCTGCAGGTACTGGTGTGTGTGTTGTAAATACTGTTTTTGAACTTGCTATATCTCTTGCTACTTCAAAAGATACTTGTTTTTCTTTTATTATATTTTTTATTATTTCTAAATTTAAAAATGCTGAATGTCCTTCGTTCATATGATATACGGTTGGTTTTAATTTTAGATATTTAGTTAATAATTCTACCCCTGCTTGACCTAGTACAATTTCTTGGCGAATTCTCATTTCTTGGTCTCCACCATATAATCTTAAGGTAACATTCCTATCTTCTGGATTATTTTTTTCTATGTCAGAATCTAATAAATATAGTTTTACTCTACCTACATTTATTTGCCATACTTTTAAGTATAATCTTCTTTTTGGAAATTTAACAAATATAGTTAATTCTTCTCCTTCGTCATCTTTTACTGGATTTATTGGTAAATCATATAAATCAATATTATTATATTCTGTTTCTTGGTTACCATTTCCATTTATTTTTTGATTAAAATATCCATTTTTATATAGTAAACCAACTGCAACTAATGGTATTCCTAAATCACTTGCAGATTTTAGATGGTCTCCTGATAAAATTCCAAGTCCTCCTGAATATATAGGTATTGTTTGATCTAATCCATATTCTGCTGAAAAATATGCTATTAAATCTTTTTTATTTTCAGGATATTTATTTGAAAACCATGTATTTTTACTATTCATGTATCCTTCAAAATTACTTACTACTTTGTCATATTCTTTTAAAAATCCTATATCTTTTGTTGCTTTTTCAAGTCTTTCTTGTGAGACATGTTTTAAAAATTTTATAGGATTTTTGTTTGAAGTTTCCCATAAATCTTTATCTATACTTTGGAATAGTCTTAAAAATTCTGTATTCCAAGACCACCATAAATTATTTGCTATTTGTGATAATTTTTCTATTCTCTTTGGTAATTGTGGATTTACTGTGATTCTATTAAATAAATACATTTTTATTCCTCCTTCGTATCTCTTCTTTTTATTTTTTCTATAAGTAATATTCTAATCTACAATTTAACAATTACATTATCTATTAAAAAAAATGATTTGTCAAGGCTGTTTTTTATTAATTTTATTAGAAAATTCTTAAAATATCATTATATGTTACATATAGTGATAATAATATTAATATAGAAAATCCTAATAACTGGATATTTATTTCTGTTTGTTCTTTTAAAGGCTTTCTTCTTATTCCTTCTATTATTAATATTAATATTTTCCCTCCATCTAGAGCAGGTATAGGAAGTAAATTGGTTACTCCTAATGACAATGATATTAAGGCCATCATTTCTATAAATTGCCTAAAGCCATTAGTATTTGCAACAACTTGAGATATTCCCACAGGTCCCATCATTTGGTCTACTCCTACATTTCCTGTAAATAATTGTTTTAAATTATCTATTAAAGATAATAAAAATTCTTTTGTTTGCATCATTCCATTTATACACCTATTTATAAAAGTATCTGGTGCTAGTGCTAAATTTACACCTAAATAGTAGGTAGGTATATAATCTGGTGTTAATTCTATATTTATTTCTTCATTTTCTCTTTTTACTGTTAGAAGCATTGTGTTTAGACCTTTTTTGCCTATTTCTTCTAATGCTATATTAAGATCTTCTTTTATTTCTATTCCATTTACTTTTATTAATTTATCATTTGCTTTTATTCCTTGTCTATCTGATGCACTGTTTTTTTCTACAGCAACAATTTTACATTTATCATCTAAATATATTCCTGTTACTTTTGTTTTTACTTCAGTTGGCTTTGTTTTATATTCTTTTATTTCTCCATTTCTATTTATTTTTATATTTATTTCTTCTCCATTTGATTTTTTTAATACATTATCTATATCTTTTTTGCTTTTTATTTGATTTCCATCTAATTCTATTATTTCATCTCCACTTTGCAGTCCTATTTCTTGGGCTGCATATCCATTAGTTAAAGTATCTATTTTATTTGATATATAAGTTCCTGATGTCGATGTTAATATAAAATATACTACTATTGCAAATACTATATTTACAAAAGCTCCTGCTACAACTATTGCAATTCTTTTGGGGATGCTTGCTTTTGAAAATGATCTATCATCATTAGACCTTTGTTCTTCTCCTTCCATGCTTACAAAACCACCTAGTGGTACTAATCTTAATGAATACTTTGTTTCTTTTCCTTGTTTTTGCCATATTATTTTGCCAAAACCTATTGAAAATTCATTTACTTTTACTTTACAAAGTTTTGCAACTGTAAAGTGCCCTAATTCATGAATAAGTATTAGGAAACCTAATAATACGATAATTTTTATGGCTGCTATTAAAAATGTTACCAATTTTTCCTCCTATTTTTTAAGGATTTGTGGATGAAAGAAAACATTTTTTTACATCCTCAAACCCTTTTTTTCTTATATTATTAAATTTAAAACATTGTTTTTTATCTATTTTTATATTTTTATTATATTTTAATAATTTTAATTTTATACTTTTTTTATTTAAAAGATATATTCTTTTTTATTATAATAGTGTAAATAAAGCATAGGCAAATGGTGCTAAGAATATTAGGCTGTCTATTCTATCTAACATTCCTCCATGACCTGGTATTAAATTACTAAAATCTTTTATATCTACAAATCTTTTTATACTAGATGCTGCAAAATCTCCTATTTGACCTACTAAGCTTAAAATTATTCCTATTCCTGTTATATATAAATATGAATAATCCATTCCCCAATATGTGTTTGCTATATAGGTATATATAAGCATAAGTACCACTGCTCCAATAGTTCCTCCTATACAACCTTCTATTGATTTTTTTGGACTTACTTTACTAAATTTATGTTTTCCAAAATTTTTACCAATAAAATATGCAAATATATCAGTTCCCCAAGCTGCAAATATTGCGTACCATATTAATATTTTTCCATCTTTCATACCGGTCAATTATTGCAACAAACATTATAAAAAATACTACATAAAAAATCCCTGTAAATGTATATGCTACATCTTTAAATGTTGTTTTCATTTCTGTTGCTATTACTTGTGCAAATAATATTATTAATATTGTTGGTATTACAAGGGTAATTACTGTACTTAAATATGTACTTGGTATTATATGTACAAATGCAATACTTATACAACTTAAATATCCTACCCATCTTATTGGGTTTGCTACTTTTTTTACTGCATTAAAATATTCGTCCATTGCAAGTAATGCAATAATTGCTAATGCTATATCTACAACAGTTTTATTTCCTATTAGTAATATTATTAGTACTAATGGAAACCCTAATAATCCTGATGTTATTCTTTTTATATCCATATTTTTCCCTTTCTGGTTTTTATTTAATTTGCTCCAAATTTTCTTGTTCTTTTTTGGTATTCTATAATTGCTTTGTCTAAGTCTTCTTCTTCAAAGTCTGGCCAATTTTTATCTATAAATAAAAATTCTGTATATACTAATTGCCATGGTAAAAAGTTACTTAGTCTTAGCTCTCCACTTGTTCTTATTAATAAATCTGGGTCTGGCTGTCCTTTTGTGTATAAATTGTTTGATACAATCTCTTCATTTATATCTTCTATATTTAAAGTTCCTTCTTTTACATTGCTAGCTATTTGTTTTATTGCTTTTATTATTTCGTCTCTTCCTCCATAATTTAAAGCAATATTAAATGTAACTCCAGTGTTATCTTTTGTTCTTTCCATACATTTATTTATACTTTTTTGCATTCCTTCTGAAAGAGCTGAAATATCTCCTAAGATTTTTACTCTTATATTTTCTGTATCTGCTCTTTTAGAATAATCATCTAGATAATTTTGCAAAAGCATCATTAATGCTTTTACTTCATCTTCTGCTCTTTTCCAGTTTTCTGTTGAAAAAGCATATACTGTTATATATTCTAATCCTATCTTATTTGCATATCTTACTATTTTTTCTAATGTTTTAGCTCCTTCTTTATGGCCAAAACTTGCAGATTTTCCTTGCTTTCTTGCCCATCTTCTATTTCCGTCCATAATTATAGCTATATGTTTTGGCATATATTTTTTATCAAAATCCATTTTTGTCTCCTTTATTTTCATATTTATTTATTTCTGTTCTGAATATACATGGCTAAACTTTTTAAAAAATCTGCTTTGTTACCATATTCTTTTAATTCTTCTATTGCTTCTTTTGTTATTTGGTTTAAAATTTCTTTTGATTTTTGCAAACCATATTGTGATACATATGTACATTTTTTTAGTTTTTTATCATTACCTACAGGCTTTCCTAGAATTTTTTCGTCACCTTCTTCAGATAAAATATCATCTTTTATTTGAAAAGCTAAGCCAATTTTATCTGCATAATTTGTAAGTTTTTCTAAATCCTCTTTACTTGCATCCGCTAAAATTGCTCCGAATTCTTACACATAATTTTAAAAGCGCACCAGTTTTATTAGAATGTATATATTGAAGACATTCTTTAGATATTTGTTTTCCTTCTAATTTCGTATCTACATATTCTCCTGCTATCATTCTATCAACAGCTTTAGAAAATTCATTAAATACCTTTATTTTAGTTGGTAAGTCCTCTACTTTGCTTGATTTTAAGTCTTCACTTATAACTATATATGCATTATTTAATAAACCATCTCCTGCTAATATTGCTGTTGCCTCATTAAATTTTTTGTGGTTTGTCAATTTTCCATGCCTGAAATCATCATTATCAATTCCTGGTAAATCATCATGGATTAATGAAAAATTGTGTACCATTTCTATTGCTACTGCATATGGCATACATTTTTCAATATCGTTATTAAAAAGTTTATATGTTGCAATTATCAAAATAGGTCTTAGCCTTTTTCCTCCTGCCATTAAACTATATTCCATAGATTCGTTTAAAACTTCTTCTGGACATTTTTGTTTTCTTACATATTCTTTTAACTTAGTATTTATTTGCTCTTGATAATTTTTTAGTTGTTCTTTAAATTCCATGATTCTTCTCCTAATTTTTACACTGTCATTATTTCTTTTTCTTTTGCTTCTAAAATTTTATCTATTTCTTCTATATTTTTATCTGTTATTTTTTGAATTTCATTTTCTGCTTGTTTTAATTCATCTTCTGTAATTTCAGAATCTTTTTGCTTAGCTTTTGCTTCATCCATTCCTTCTCTTCTAATTGATCTTACAGCAACTTTTGCTTCTTCTGCCATTTTGCGGATATCTTTTACTAATTCTTTTCTTCTTTCCTCATTTAGCTCTGGAAAAGCTAATCTTATTACTTTTCCGTCATTATTTGGGTTAATTCCAATATCTGAAGCTAAAATTGCTTTTTCTATTTCTTTTAAAGCACTTATATCCCATGGTTGAATAACTATTAATCTTGCCTCTGGAACAGATATTCCAGCTACTTGATTTATTGGTGTTGGTGTTCCATAATAGTCTATTTTAATCTTATTTAATATTGCAGGATTTGCTCTTCCTGCTCTTACTTCTGATAATTTTTCATTATATACACTTATTGACTTTTCCATCTTTTCTTTTATATTTTTAAAATCCATAATACTTCCTCCAATTAATAATATTCTTATATAAATTTAAACAACTAAGATGTGTCCCCAATTGGACAAAATGTCCAGTTTGGGACGTTTCCCAATTGGACATTTTGTCCAGTTTGGAAACGTCCCAAACTGCCCCTAATTGTCCCTTACGAAACTATTGTTCCTATTTTTTCTCCTTTTATTGCTCTTACTATATTTTCTGGGTCAGATATTCCAAATACTAATAAAGGCATATTATTGTCTCTACACATTGCTGTAGCTGTTGAGTCCATAACTTTTAGGTCTTTTTCTAGTACTTCCATGTATGATATTTTTTCGTATCTTGTTGCGTTTAGTTCTAACTTTGGATCTGCACTATATACTGCGTCTATCGATTTGCCAAGTAGTATTACATCTGCATTTATTTCTATTGCTCTTAGTACTGCTGCTGTGTCTGTTGTGAAATATGGGTGACCTGTACCACATGCAAATATTACTACTCTTTTTCTATTTAAATGTTTTTCTGCTTTTCTTTGTATGAATGGTTCTGCTATTTCTCTCATTTCTATTGCTGTTTGTACTCTTGAGTATATTCCTCTTGCTTCTAAAGCATCTTGCAGTGCTAGACCGTTCATTGCTGTTGCAAGCATTCCCATATAGTCTGCTGTTGTTCTTTCCATTTGATGTCCGGTCTCTTCCTCTCCAGAAGTTTCCACCTCCTACTACTATTGCTACTTCTACTCCCATTTCTACTATTTCTTTTACTTTATCACATATATTTGCAACTACTGTTGCATTTATTCCTGTCTTTTGTTCTCCTGCTAGTACTTCACCACTTAGTTTTAATAATACCCTTTTGTATTTGATTTCTGACAATTTTTCCACTCTCCTTAATTATATTTTGATTATGCTTATTTTATCATATATCTTGAAAATGTACAGTAGTTTTTTAAGATTTTCTTAATTTTTTTAGTTTTAATGTTAATTTGATTATATAGAGTGGTATTATTATGATAGATATAGATGCATAAAAAAGGTGGCTCCTGTATTATACAAAAGTCACCTTTTTTGAGAAGTATCTAAAAATTATACTTCTTCATTACCAATTACTTAGATTTTGGCATTCCTCTTTTAAGTCGATACAATACAAAACTATCACTATGGCAATTAAAACCATTGTGAATCCTGTTAGTATTGTTTCTTCTCCCTCAACGCCGGCGATTAATTCCAAGAATAGCCGTAAAAATAAGAGTGTATTTACGATGATTACAGTTGCATCAATAGTGATGTGATGCTCTACTTTTCTTTTTTTTTCGTTTTTTTCCTTCTTAGAAATTATGAGATAACTTACCCCTAATCCTAAAACTACGATTATGATTAATACTGCAACTAAAACAGCATCAATCAACTCCCGATTTTCGATCAAAAATTCCATCATTGTTTTTTTCCTCCTACTAAGTAATTTTCGTGTTCTTCATAAATTAGCATGAAGAACTTTGTGGAACTATACGAAAGTATTATACCATATATTTTAACAATTGTAAACAAAAAAGAAAAACAAATTTACATAACTTTCATTTGTTTTTCCTTTTATTTTT